>NZ_CAWQTY010000166.1:0-45053 GCF_963897815.1 Xenorhabdus sp. Sc-CR9 | reverse complement strand
AGCAGTAGCTACTCGGTATGACAAATTAGCAAGAAATTATGAAAGTCTCGTTGCTTTGGCATTTTCAATCATGTGGCTCCCTATGTGGGTCGATTGAAACATGTACAACAAAGGTCAACACGCTCTAGTGAAACACGGATCACCGCAAAATCAGCCACCACAAAACCAATTGTCAGCCTGATAAATACCGTTCCATCGGCTATTGTGCATTTGATCAATACTAATGTTATTCCTGATACAACCAAAATCGTCAATTTGGCTGGTGAAGCATTGAAACCAAATGTTGTTGAACAGTTGTTTGCTTGTTCCTCTATACAAAATGTGTGCAATCTTTATGGTCCTTCGGAAACAACAACTTATTCAACCTGGACACGCATGAGCCGGACAACGGGCTTTATCCCCCATATTGGCCGCCCAATTGCCAATACCCAAATCTACATTCTCGATACCCATGGTTACCCCGTCCCGCTCGGTGTCAGCGGGGAAATCCATATCGCGGGTGTCGGTGTTGCCCGTGGTTATCTTAATCGACCTGAACTCACGGCTGAACGCTTCCTGATCGATCCGTTTTCCCCCGTTCCGGATTCACGGATGTACAAAACCGGCGACCTTGGTCGCTGGCGGCCCGATGGCAATATCGAATACCTCGGCCGCAATGATTTTCAGGTCAAGATACGTGGTTTTAGGGTTGAGCTTGGTGAAATTGAAGCAAAACTTGAGCAATGTTGTGGTGTACGTGAGGCCGTAGTTATGGCGCGTGAAGATATCGGGGAACAAAAACGGCTGGTCGCCTATCTGCTTACCGACCCAAATGTGAAACCGGCCCCTGCGGGATTGCGTCAACAACTCACGAAACAACTTACTGACTATATGATCCCCAGCGCCTTTGTAACACTTGACGCTTTCCCGCTGACACCCAATGGTAAACTCGACAGACAGGCACTTCCTGCCCCTGATCCCTCTGCCATTGTGACACGCGTCTATAATGCACCAATGGGTGCAGTGGAAACTGCCCTGGCGCAAATTTGGCAAACACTACTGGGACTTGAGCGTGTCAGTCGACATGACCATTTCTTTGAACTCGGCGGTCATTCCCTGCTTGCTATCCAGCTTGTCACACGGATACGCCAAAATCTGGCACTGGAACTCTGCTTGCCGCAACTCTTTGCCCACCCGGTGCTCGCTGATTTGGCTACCGTGCTCACTGATGCTTCGGTGGTCACTCAAACAACCACTATTCCTGCCGTCGATCGCCGTCAGCCTTTGCCGCTATCATTCGCCCAACAGCGCCTGTGGTTTCTCGCCCGGCTGAACCCCGCTGCCAGTCTGGCCTACCATATTCCGACAGTGCTGTACCTCTGCGGACAATTTAATCAAGCGGCATTCAAGAGTGCATTGGATTCTCTCGTTACACGACAGGAAAGCCTGAGAACCCGTTTTGTCCTTGTTGATGAGCAACTTTACCAGCACATTGATGACGCAGATATCGGCTTTACCCTGAACTATCAGGATCTACGCGGGTTAAATAAAACCTCATGCATGAACCGCATTGATGAGCTGATAACACTCGAAGCACAAACTCTGTTTGATTTTGTCAATAAACCGTCGGTTCGGGGTCAATTACTACAACTATCGGACGACGAGCACATATTTATTCTCACTCAGCACCACATCATCACTGATGGCTGGTCAGTGGGGATATTGATCCGTGAATTAGGCATACTCTACCGCGCCTCACTTGGGGAGCAAAATGTTCCTTTGGCACCTCTGCCCATCCAATATGCCGACTATGCAGCCTGGCAACAGGAGTGGTTACGGGATGAGATTATTTCGGCTCAACGGGATTTCTGGCAAGAACAACTTCAGGGAGCGCCAGAGCTGCTGGCTCTTCCCACCGATCGAACACGTCCACCAGAGCAAAGCTATGCCGGCAGCCACATTCCCGTTCATCTGAATGCGAATTTACTGACCTCTCTCAAAGAACTTGATCAACGTCAAGGCACAACATTATTTATGACTCTACTTGCCGGTTGGAGTATTGTCCTTTCCCGCTTGAGTGGTCAAAACGATATCATCATTGGCACGCCGGTCGCCAACCGTCCACGAAGTGAATTAGAAGGCGTCATCGGTTTTTTCGTCAATACCCTGCCTCTGCGTATTGAACTGGAGAATTGCAATACCGTGGCAGAACTGCTCGCTCACATCCGAGAAAGATCTCTGGCGGCCTACGCGCATCAAGATCTGCCTTTTGAACAGTTGGTGGAAATTCTACAACCCAATCGCAGCCTGAGCTACAACCCGATTTTTCAGGTTATGCTGGCTCTGGACAATACCCCCGTGCAATCCTTTGAATTGCCGGGTTTATCTGTCTCAACGCTTAATCAAACACGCCATAGCGCACACTTTGATCTCACTTTGTCACTCAATGAAACCAGAAATGGTCTCACTGGTTATCTGGAATATGCCTCAAACCTGTTCGATAAAATGACAGTTGAACGAATGGTGGGTTACCTCACTCAGATACTGACGGCTATGGCAGACAGTGAAATGCAGGCCATTGCACATCTGCCAATGCTATCTGTAGCTGAGCGGCAACAACTACTCTTCGAATTCAACACCCCTCAGGCCGACTTCCCGCTATTTTCACAAGGCCAATTTTCACAAGATGCTTTGATTCATAAACCATTCGAAGAACAGGTGCAACGCACACCAAATGCCACAGCCGTAATATTTGAAGATCAATCTTTGAGTTATGCCGAACTGAATTGCCGAGCAAATCAACTGGCGCACAGCCTGATTGACTTTGGTGTACACCCTGATGATCGGGTGGCGATTTGTGTTGAACGGGGTTTGGATATGATCATTGGCCTGTTCGGGATTCTAAAAGCCGGTGCCAGCTATGTGCCACTTGATCCAGACTATCCCACCGAACGGCTGATCTATCAATTATCGGACAGTAAACCTGTACTACTGCTGACACAAAAACATCTGCAAACAGGCTTATTGATGCAAAATTTGCCGGTCTGGCGACTCGATGATGAGACTTATCAAAAAAGTACAGCGGCACAACCTGAACATAATCCAGACAGCAGACAAATAGGGCTTCAGCCCCACCATTTGGCCTATATCATCTATACTTCCGGTTCAACCGGACATCCCAAGGGTGTCATGCTGGAACACCGCAATGTCGTGAGCCTTATCCATGCACAACGTTTAGTCAGTCAGCCTCATCCCGGCGATCGTGTCCTGCAATTTGTTACCTTTGCGTTTGATATTTCCGTATCCGATATTTTCCCCACTCTTGCCTCGGGTGCTACGCTGGTTCTGCGTCCGTCCTATATCAAGATACCGGATATCAATTTTGTTAATTTCCTGCGTGAGCAGAAAATCACTATCATCAATATACCGACTGCTTTCTGGCATCATTGGGTACAGGAAATAGTAGCAGGACGCATCGGTTTCAGCCCCTGCCTCCATACCGTCATTGTTGGTGGTGATAAAGTAGAGCGCCGCTATTTAATCGACTGGCTATCGTGCCCTGAAACACATTCCTGCCGTTGGTTCAACGCCTATGGTCCCACTGAAATAACTGTTACGGCCACGGCGTTGATGATAGATGGCAAACAAACTTCACCTGTCACCGATAACATCCCCATTGGTCGCCCATTGTCCAATACCCGCATTTATATTTTAGACGCGTTCCGCCAGCCGGTTCCTACTGGTGTCAGTGGTGAAATTTATATCGGTGGTATGGGTGTTGCCCGTGGTTATTCCAACCAACCAAAACTCACGGCAGAAAGATTTGTTGTCGATCCATTTAGTGAACACCCCAATGCCCGCATGTATAAAACGGGCGATTTAGGTCGTTGGCGGGCTGACGGCAATATCGAATACCTCGGCCGCAATGATTTTCAGATTAAAATACGCGGCTTCCGTATCGAATTAGGTGAGATTGAAACCAGATTGATGCAATGCCACGGCGTACGTGAAGCCATCGTGCTTGCCCGAGAAATCCCCAGTCATACCGAAATGCCGAACGAAAAGCGGCTGGTTGCCTATCTGCTCCGGGAACCATATGCGAAACTGGTGCCTACGGAGCTGCGCCGGCAACTCTCACAGCATCTTGCTGATTATATGTTGCCCTGCGCTTTTGTGATTCTCGATTATTTTCCGCTGGCACCTAATGGCAAACTCGACCGTCAGGCATTGCCGTTACCAGATCAAGCGGCAATGGTGAGCCACGCATATGAAGCACCAATCAGCAATATGGAAATCGCATTGGCCAAAATCTGGCAAACATTATTAGGGGTGAAAAGAGCGGGACGTTACGACCACTTCTTTGAGCTAGGAGGCCATTCACTGATGGTTGTCAGCCTAATCGAACGATTGCGGGAACAAGGCTGGAATCTTGATATCCGCTCTGTATTTGCCACACCAATGCTGACTGAAATGGCGAAAATGATGCAGTCCGTCGAGGAAAATGTGATTACATTGATTGTACCGCCTAATCTTATCCCCGATGGCTGTACGAAAATCACTCCTGCTATGCTGCCCCTCATCTCCCTGACACAACATGAGATTGATACTATCGCAACCATCATTCCAGGTGGAGCTGCCAATATCCAGGATATCTATCCGCTGGCACCATTACAGGAAGGCATGTTGTTCCATCACCTGTTACAAACACAGGGAGATAGTTATCTGTTACACATTTTGCTTGCTTTCGATAACCGTGAACGTCTTGATGCTTTCCTCACCGCCTTCCAGCAGGTCATTGACCGCCACGATATTCTGCGTACTGCCATCTGCTGGCAAGGTCTGGCACAACCAATACAAGTAGTCTGTCGCCAAGCATCTCTACACATTGACACCTTCACACCTGAAAACGATAAAGACATCCGGTCTCAGTTACTGGCACATACCGACCCGTACCAGCATCGCCTTGATGTCAGTCAGGCTCCGCTTATTTCCGTCAATATCGCCTATGACCGGCATCATGATGAGTGGTTGCTGGCACTGTGCTGTCACCATATACTTAATGACCATATCTCGTTAGACATTATCATGTCTGAAATTAATGAATTACTGTTCCATCGTCCCAAACATTTAACGCCAATATTACCTTACCGCCACTTTATTGCCCAGTTACAGAGAGTATCGCTTTCATTACATGAAACTTATTTCCGTGAAATCCTGGCCGATGTAGATACGCCAACCACACCTTTCGGGATACTCGATATCTACAGTGGAAACAGACAAATCACGCGTATTATTCAACCTATCAGTGCATCCCTGTCGGGAGCTATCCGCAGACAGGCCCGTCGTCATGGCGTAAGCCCCGGTATCCTATTTCATGTCGCGCTGGCGCTGGTGCTGGCAAAAATAAGCGATCGGGAAGATGTTGTCTTCGGCACAGTTTTGTCGGGACGTATGCAAGGAGGTACTGATATCGACCAGATTCTAGGCTTGTCGATCAATACATTGCCCGTGCGGGTTAAACTGACAGGAAACAGCGTAAAAGAGACTGTGCAAGCAACTTATCGCAATCTGACCCGGCTACTGGAACACGAGCAGGCTTCATTGGCATTGGCTCAACGTTGTAGTGCAATACCATCACCCTTGCCTCTCTTTAATACGCTACTCAACTATCGTCATAGCCAATCGGACACAATCAGCACCACATGGGAAGGTATACGTCTGATAACAGCACAGGAGAGGATGAACTATCCCCTCTATTTTGCTGTGGATGATTTGGGTAAAGGCTTTCTTTTAGAAATTCAGGCGGTATTGGGAATCGATTCATCCCGCCTGAATTTCTGTATGACCACAGCTCTGTCGGGTCTGGTTAGGGCATTGGAAATTGCCCCCCAGCAACCCATTGTAAACATTCCCATTATGTCCGCCATTGAACAACAACAATTGCTGACTGATTACAATAGTAAGCCCAAACATCAGGCCATACTCTCATTTGATCAACCTGCGGTTGTTGAATGGGAATACGAAGCCCCGGTAGATGAAATGGAAATGACATTGGCCCAAATTTGGCAGGAGTTACTGAAACTCGAACGGGTTGGCCGCCAAGACAATTTCTTCAGGCTAGGTGGGCATTCTCTGACAGCGATACAACTGCTGTCACGTATGCGTGAACAAGGTATGGAAGTTCCGTTGGCCGCATTATTCACGCATCCGATCCTGAGTGAAATGGCACTCATGGTGAAGGGCATCTCCATATCCTGATCTTCGGCAGCCTTATAAGCATGCTATTCAGATAGCAGTAACAGAACAAAAAAGGGAATGGAATTATCAATATACCCGTCGTCTTTTAAGTTGCAAATTTATTAACTGCAACTTAAAAGTCATTGGATATAACAATAATCAGGTTTATAAAATTAATCAGGTTTAAAGAAATGATTAAATTTATTTTTCTGTTTATTTCCATTCCGCTTGCTGTTTTTGACGTTTTCTGACTCGCCACAAGATTTCTAATATCACAAACCACACAGGTGTGCCATATAATGCAATACGGGTCTCATAATCAAATATCATAATCACTACCGTGAAAGCAAAAAATATCAACGTACACCATGTCATGGGAATACCCATTGGCATTTTATAAATGGATTTTTTATGTAAATCAGGGCGCTTCTTACGGTAAGCCAGATAAGCAAGCAATATCATGCACCAACTGTAAATGACCATGATAGCGGCGACAGTTGTAACAATAGTGAATAATTTCATCACATCGGGAATGATAAACAGCAGAAATACACCGCTTGCCATGCAGATAACGGAAAATATCAGGCTGAATACAGGAACGGCACTGCTTATCGAAAGTTGCCCGAATTTATAATGAGCCAGTTTCTCTGTAGAGAGGCCATAAAGCATTCGGGTGCAAGCGTATAGACCACTGTTTGCTGAAGACATCGCCGAAGTCAGTGCCACAAAGTTAATCACCGCAGCCGCAGCAGGTAATCCAGCTAATGCAAACAATGTCACAAACGGACTCACTTCCGGTGAAATATGAGGCCAGGAAGTGACAGCAATAATACACATCATGGAAAGTACGTAAAAAATAATGACTCTGATGGGGATGCTGTTGATGGCTTTCGGTAAAATTTTCTCCGGCTCTTTGGTTTCAGCCGTCACAGTACCGACCAGTTCAATCCCCGTAAAAGAAAAAATGGCGATCTGAAAACCAGCAAAAAAACCAAATAAACCATTTGGCAGAAATACTTCAGGTTCCGTCAAATGACGTACAGAAGCTGTCACGCCATTGGGTGAAATCCATCCCACAAACACCATGCCCACGCCAACGATAATCAAGGCAACTATCGCTACCACTTTGATCATGGCAAACCAGAATTCAGTTTCACCAAATAACCGTACAGAGAAAAAATTACAAAAGCACATCAGCCCCAAAACAAACAGTGCCGTTAACCAAAGATAACTGTCCGGGAACCAATACTGGATATAACCGCCACAAACCACAACATCTGCTATGCAACTGACAATCCAACTCATCCAATAGGTCCAGCCCAGAAAATAGCTGGCTTTGTCCCCCAGATAATCTGCTACGAAATCAGCGAATGTCCGGTAATCCAATTTAGTGAGCAACAGTTCTCCCATTGCCCGCATGACCATAAAAGCAAAAAAACCAATCAGCAGATAAGTCAGAATAATTGAAGTTCCTGATACTGCTATGGTTTTCCCCGTCCCCATAAATAAACCAGTACCAATGGCTCCACCAATTGCGATCAATTGAATATGACGTCTACCTAATCCACGGTGGAGTTTTTGCGCACCTGCGGATTGCTCCGCAGATGTTTTTAGTGATCTCGTCATCAAGGACCTCTATGGTTTTATTTTTATATTTTTTTGTCTTTCAAACCGCAGCCTTGTGAACTACGGCCCGAAATCGATTAGGTATATCTGGATTGATTACGTTAATTGCGCCAGCAATAGACCCGCCCGTAACCCAATAGCGACATGGGCATTAGGGAACAGAATAAAATTTGCAGGAGAGGCTATTTTCCAGGACTGATTATGCTGACTGGCAATTTCGAAACCTTCCGCCAAAACGGTAAAGTTTTTCGTATCCTCTGGGATATTCAGCCGGAAGCTATCATGTTGTTTGATAATCGCATCAACCACACGATAACATTTGAGCGCGGGTTTATTCCGTTTAACGACAAATGAACCCGCGACCAAATTCCGTAATGCTTCGGTTATGTTACTGAATCTTGCCAGATCGTTTTGCCCAAAAGGCAATGCCTTGCCTATCTCCAGTGTGCAACTGTCTGCATTGAAATGTTCGCTGGTAAAGTGGCTGAACGTTCCCCCCACTGCGTTATGAAATACCACCGCATCAATATCACTAGCTTCCAGCCCTTGTAAAAAATCAGCGGCATATTCACGTGTTTGGTACGGCAACAGAGCAAATTGCTCATGACAGGAACCTCGAATCGCTGTATGGAGATCAAGGTGCCTGCGTCTCTCTGACGCCATGATTGCGGGCTGGCTAAGGAATTGGTGGACAACTGCTTCCAGCTCTATCGCACGGCGTGTCTCATTCCCTGCCGGAAAATTTTTATGGCGACCGCTAAACATGCGGTTAAGATCATTATCGAGATACCGCAGACCCTCACGCATGGCAGGTAAATTACCGAAGATCAACAGGAGATTATGTCGTAACGGCAGGCTTCCCTGAGCCAGTTGTGACAATAGTTGAAGCAGTATTTCCACAGGCGCAGTTTCATTGCCATGTATTCCGGCTGAAATGATCAGCGTATCGGTATTTTTCTCCTGTGAAAGCGCTTGTGATTGTTTTTCTGGAACCGGTTGTTTTTCTGGAACCGGTTGTTCTTCCGGAAATAACTGTAATACGCCTTCCGCTAACCAGGATGACTTGATACTTGGCGGAAAACACAAGGTATTTTCAATTTTGTTTTCAAGCAATAAATTCAGTAAATCCATCTTATCTCCTGATTAGTGCTGAAAATCATAGATTGAACCGAGTCTGAGGATTTGCGTCAGTTCATCAAGTGCGCTGTAAACTTCATTCAATAGCTGTGGATCAGCCAGATCAGCCGCATACAGAGAATCACGATAATGGCGTTCAATCCATGATGTCAGACGCTGATACAGTATTGGGTTCATCAAAACCGCCTGATTCACTGCTGCCAGCTCTTTTTCGTTCAAGACGACCCGAAGCCGCAGACAAGCAGGCCCTCCCCCGTTGTGCATGCTTTCCCGCAAGTCAAAGAAATGAAGTTTATTGATAGGAGAGTTTCCCCCTGCAATCAACTTTTGCAAATAGGCTGAAACATGATGATTTTGGCGGCACTCTTCCGGTAGAACCAGCATCATGTTGCCGTCGGGTTGACTCAGTAACTGGCTGTTAAAAAGATAGGATTCAACAGCATCCTGAATAGAGACTTGCTCTGTCGGGACTTCAACCGTCATTAATGTGTGTCCAAGCCGGGCCATTTTTTCCCTGAGTTCGATCAATACCGATTGTTGGTTCAGAAAAGCCTGCTGGTGATAGAAAAACACATTGCGATTGCTGACTGAGATCACATCGTTATGAAAAACACCACCATCGATGGCAACAGGATTTTGCTGGGCAAATACGGTTCCCGCTTCTTCAAGTTGATGTAAACGAGCAACAGCCTGACTGGCTTCCAACGTCTGCCTGGCGGGATAATGTTTAGGCCCAATGCCGTCCTGCAAGGCTTTGCGACCATAAACAAATAACTGCACACCCGCTTCACTATATTCAGAGCAAAAACGGTTATGATTCGCTGCTCCCTCATCTCCCCAATCTGCATGTTGCGGCAAAGGGTCATGGTGGACAAAACAATCCTGATCCGGAAAAACGGCTTTCAGCGCCCGCGCAGTGGTCGTGCTTTCCAGTGAACGGTGCAGCTTGTTATTCAAGTTGGCCACAGTAAAGTGGACACGCTGGTCAGCACTATCAGCCGAAGGTGATACAGTTGCTGCATTGGCTGTCCACATAGAAGACGCGGAGCTGAGACCGGACAATAACGATGGTGAATATTGTACCGCCTTATTGAGCACTTGTTCGTCATTACCCGTAAACCCTAATTGCCGCAATACAGGAAGATTGGGGCGTTGTTGCGGGGGTAAAACCCCCTGTACCAGTCCCATATCAGACAGCGCTTTCATTTTCATCAATCCCTGAAGTGCGGCTTTGCGGGGATTGGATTCCTGCCCCTTATGATTCATGGCAGCTTCATTGCCTGTCGACAGCCCAGCGTAATTGTGAGTCATCCCCACCAGACCATCAAAATTTGCTTCAATTCCCGACATAATCACCTCTGACATCCTAAAAAACCCAGTCCCGGCGCCGGCGTTTCAGGTAACACCACATTGTCAGCCGTCAGGGAAGCCATCGGCCAGGCGCAATAATCCGCCGCATAATAGGCACTGGGGCGGTGATTCCCCGATGCACCGATGCCACCAAAAGGTGCCTTGCTGGATGCCCCTGTTAACGGCTTATTCCAATTCACGATCCCCGCCCTCGCCTCCTGCAATAACTTCTTGAACAGGCTGGCATCAGGAGAAATCAGGCCGGTGGCCAGCCCAAACCGCGTATCATTCGCAATGGAAATGGCTTCGTCGAAAGTGTCGTAACGTCTTAATGTCAGTAAGGGACCAAAATATTCTTCATCAGGAACACTTTTGGCATTTGTCAGATCAATGATGCCCGGTGTCATAAAGGTTGAATGAGGATCGGGCTGAGTCAGGGGAAGTCGTGCAATTCCCCCCGTTGCCAACAATTTCGCCTGAGCTTCCAGCAGGTTTCCCACCGCTGCCAAAGAAATTACACCTCCCATAAAAGGCTGTGACTCGGCATCCCAATGGGCTGGAACAATCTGACTTGCGGCATCAAGTAACCGTTGGATCAGCGCATCACCTTTTTCCCCCTGTTTTACCAGTAACCGGCGGGCACAAGTACAGCGTTGTCCTGCGGAAATAAACGCAGATTGAATAATGGTATAAACGGCAGCATCAAGTGAATCATAGTCATCCACAATCAAGGCATTGTTACCGCCCATCTCCAGCGCCAACATTTTTTCTGGTTGACCCGCCAGTACACGATGGAAGTGGAATCCCGTTGCCGCGCTGCCAGTGAACAGCACGCCGTCAATTTCCCGGTTTTCCAGCAATGCACCGCCAGTTTCCTTGCCTCCCTGAACCAAATTCAATACTCCGGCAGGTAACCCCGCCTTTATCCACAATTCCACGGTTTTCTCCGCCGTTACCGGCGTCAGCTCACTGGGTTTAAATACCAGTGTATTACCGGCAATCAATGCCGGAACAATATGCCCGTTAGGTAAATGACCGGGGAAATTATAGGGACCGAAAACCGCCATCACACCGTGGGGACGATGCTGCAATATTGCTTTGCCATCGGGCATAGTCGTTTCGGAATACCCTGTCCGCTGTTCCCATGCTTCAACGGAGATAGCAATTTTACCTACCATCGACTGGACTTCTGTCCGGGTTTCCCACAGTGGTTTGCTGGTTTCCTCACTGATCACACGGGCAATGTTTTCTTTTTCCTGTGTCAGCAAATCAGCAAATGCCTGAATAATTGCAATGCGTTGTTCAACCCCTAACCGGGACCACTCAGGAAATGCTTTGCGGGCTGATTGACAGGCTTCATCCACCTGAGAAGCAGAAGCACCATTTGCCTGCCATAAAACTCGCTGGTCAACAGGAGAATTTTTAATAACGGGCAGACCTTGCCCTGCTATCCATTCTCCGCCAATGTAATTTGCCTGATGATTCATTATGAAAACCCTCAATTGCGAAAGCGCTTTTGTTCTTAAGCGCTTGCTCTTAATTGTGAAAGCGTTTAGGAGAACAGAGAAACAAAACGTACCGAATCGCCATCATCCAGATGGAGTGCCTCCATTTCCTCGGAGGTAAGCCGCAGTTCATCACTATCCTGAGGAGCAGAAAGATGCAGGAGAAGTGCCTTGAAATCCTGAAAATGCAGGTTAGAAACAATGTACGGCAGGCCATCCTGTGATCGGGACACATTCTCGCTTCTTTTAACATGTACAAGCCGGCTGGCTTTGATTGTGCGCACATTATCTATCTCTGCATCCAGAATGGCGCCAGCATCAAAAATATCCACCGCCTCGTGGTAAGCAAACCCCTCTTTTTCCAGAATGGCGCGCGCAGGCAAAGTATTTTCATGCACTTGTCCGATGGCTTGGCGCGCTTCTTCTGGCAACAAAGGGACATAAATTGGATGGAATGGCATCAGCTCTGCAATAAATGTTTTGGAGCCAAGCACTGTCAAATAATCGGCTTCGGCGAAAGGTACATTAAAAAAGTGATGCCCGAGTGCATTCCAGAAGGGAGATTCACCTTGCTGATCCACGACCCCGCGCATTTCCGCAAAAATATGTTTTGAGAACAGGTGTCTGAACGCAGCAATGAACAGAAAGCGGCTTCGGGAAAGAAAAACACCATTGCTCCCCCCATGATAATCAGGGTCAAGGAACAGCGTACACAGTTCACTGCATCCAGTATAATCTTGCCCGACTATCAGCGTTTCAAATGTGTTGTAAATGCCTAACTCACGGGAGGAACGTACTGATCTTTGTACGCGGAAATTGTAAAAAGGCTCTTCCAGCCCGACCGCAACTTCCAGCGCACTAACACCAACAACACGATGCTTTTCCGTGTCTTCCAAGGTAAATAAAAAACCTTGTTGTGCCCGCCCCTTTGCATCGTTGAAAGAATCAATGCTGCGTGAAATCCGTGCCGCCAGATATTCCTGATTATTCGGTAACGTCGTCAGGCCAACGCCAGCACGGGACGAAAGATTGAGGATATCCCCTAAATCTTCATGTTGAACGGATCTAAATAGCATCATGGTATCACCTCAAATCGGCTTTATTCCTGAACAAATCGCTTGAGGGCGTTTTCAAGGCGGATGAAACCGTCATTGATATCCTGCGGTTCAATATTTAACGCAGGAGCAAAACGCAACACATCAGGGCCGGCAATCAGGGCAATTAATCCCTCCTCCGCAGCGATATTGGTCAGGGTTTTCGCCTTGCCCTGATATTTTTCATTTAGCTCAGCCCCCAGCAATAACCCTTTACCGCGGAATTCACTGAAGATTTGATAACGTTGATTAAGTTCGGACATCCGACGGATAAACTCATGGTGGCGCTCTTGCACGCCAGCCAGAAATGCCGGCTGATTCACCAGCTCAATCACTTTATTGGCAACGGCTGCCGCCAGCGGGTTTCCGCCGAATGTTGTGCCGTGAGAACCCGGCTGGAATGCTTCTGCGATATACTGCCTGACTAACATCGCGCCAACCGGGAAGCCGCCGCCAAGCCCTTTGGCAGTAGTCAGAATATCGGGTTCTACACCAGTTTCCTCATAAGCATACAAGTAACCGGTACGTCCGATGCCTGTTTGAATTTCATCAAAAATCAGCACTGCCTGATGTTGATCGCACAATTCACGCAATGCTTTCAAAAAGGCAGGGTCAGCAGGGATCACACCACCTTCACCGATAATAGGCTCAACAATCACGGCACAGGTGTTTTCTGAAATATGTGCTTTGATAGCATCAATATCGTTGTATGGAAGGTGGGTAATTTGTTGTGGCAGAGGAGCAAAGTCCTGAGAGTATTTTGGCTGGCCTCCTACCGTTACAGTAAATAATGTTCTACCGTGGAACGAATTTTCGAATGAAATAATTTCGCTTTTATGACTGCCATATTTATCCAAAGCATGTTTTCTGGCAATTTTTAATGCAGCTTCATTTGCCTCCGCACCGGAATTACAGAAAAAAACCTTATCTGCGAATGTATTTTCAACCAGAGCTTTTGCTAATTTTAAAATAGGCTCATTGGTGTAACCATTACCAATATGCCATATGTTTTCCATTTGAAATATTAATGTATTTTTTAATTCATCATTGGCATGACCTAATGAATTAACGGCGATTCCGCCTGCAAAATCAACGTACTCTTTCCCATCCTGATCCCATACACGAGAGCCTTTTGCCTTGACCGGAATAAATTTCGCTGGTGAAAAACAGGGAACCATGTACTGGTCAAACCAATTTCTTTGAATCGTGTTCGTCATTAGTTTTTCCTCAAGTAATTAGGATAAAAAATTAAATTCTATATTATTAAATATAATTTTTTATTAATGGATTCATTTGGATTATCTATTCGATGTTTTGATTAGTTTTCAATGATACTTTTGCAATAAACTCTCTTGTAATATCTTTTTTATCTTTTTTGATTGGTAATTAACCTCATAATCTCTTTGAGTTTTAACAAAGTCAATACAATAAAATCACAATTAATTTACTTTATGATGTTTTTCACAATTTATAAAAATGACTCTATTTTCAATTTATGCATCGTTTATGCATAAAAAGATAAATATAAGCAGATGCAGAACAGAAGCCAACCGAAATGAAGTGATTTTGTTCAATAGTTATTCATAAATCATGACCATAAGTTATGGTCATGATCCAAAAAATATGTTTGCAATTAACAATTTTTACTCTGGACATCTATAATATTATTTAAAATCAAAAGATTAAATAAAATGATACCAAAAATAACTATCAGAGAACTGTTTTTTCTTACCGGATACAGTAACTGTTGAAAGGTGTGCTGGTTTCAAGCAGGCGATCTTATCAGCGATATTTTTTACACACATGCCAGGTATCACATTGTTCGTGAAAAGTACTTCAATAATATTATCTGGTGTGTTAAGTCAGTAGATTAACTGTACGTTAATATACACATCGTCTTTCAAGTGCAGTTTTGTTGGCTACGTTCATTTCCCTCAGTCAACACCCTGATTCAATAAAATTGAACAATTATGGCATTTCTATATTCCTCTTACTGAGAGGAGTAAGCAAGTGCCCTAACATTCTGAATGCTTATTTATTTGTTGAAACATTATTGAATACAGTTTTTTCTCAACCCACAAAACAATAGTAGAGAGTGAAAAAATAGATAAATTAAAGTTATAAAATTTTATTTTAAAAAATTACATTAATGTATTTTACATTATTATTGGAAGGTACATCATGATACTTAAATCAAAATTTTTCAGCATATTAGACTCAGGAATAGAAGGGTCACTGACTCGGCCCGCTTGCTATGGTTCAAGCCCAGAAGTGGCACCAAGCACATTTAATGTTAAAGATTACATCACTATCAGAGAAGTTGGACATCAAGATGCTATATATTGTGTTAACAAAATAAGAACGAATATCATTAATGGTGATTGGCTTATAGAGCCGAAACAAACGGAAGAGTTAAATAAAGATCAGAAAAATTGGTATTCACGAGGTAAAATGACCTACAGATTACTTTGTGATATGAATGATATTATATACAGTAACTTTGACAGCATTTCAAATACAATAAATCATTATTTTTATGTTATGTTTTATCAAGAAACACCAATTGGTACATTGATGCTCAGCAATGATTTTTTAAGAATCACAGAGCCGGCCAAAATTCAGGATTTCATTATGCATATCGGTATAAGACGCTGTGGTATATTACTGATAGAGTATGCAGTAAATAAATCAAACGAACTAGGTAAAAATGGAAATATCCAATTGACACCAGCACCTAATGCCAGAGATGTTTACCATGAATATGGTTTTAATTTTCAAGAAGGCCATATGTTATTAGAACCTAATCAAAATGAAAAATGGGAGTTTCGTAATGAAAAGTATTATTTTAGGGCAGGTTGTAATTACTGATTGCCTGATTTTTTCATTGGGTACTTCCTGTCATTCAATTTAATTACACCCAATGTATACCCATTGGTTTTCAAGCTGAAGTTTAAAAGACGAAGTATATATTTATTATCTTACACTAAAATATAAAGTGGCTATCCAGCCACTTTATTATACCTAAGATAATTTATCTACTTAATTTAAGTAAGTTATCATTTGCATTAGAAAATAATTTTAATTGAAATTATATTTATTAATATTGCTGTGCTATAAATCACGCTTGCAGTTTGATAAGAAAAAAACAACCATAGTGGATTGTGTAGACAGATATATGAATTTTCATATTAATTATAACCTTTGACAATGGCTTGTTTTTTATGACTCTAATAGCTTATTTATATCGTCAATCTTGGGTATTACTGCTGGTATCGACAATAAGCGCATTAATTAGTGGGTTTGCCGGTGCTTCTATAGTTGGCATGATCAGCCAAGGTGTTACAGAACAGATCAACCTAACTATGTTTCTTTTAGGCTTTTTTGGTATGTGTTTTATATTTTTTATTACTAAAACAGTATCAGAAATCACATTATCTCATTTAGCACAATCTACGATTTATTCATTGCGTCTGAGTTTGAGTAGTAAAATTCTACGTGCCCCACTAAAAAAACTGCATAAACTCGGACGACACGGCTTATTGGCAGTTTTAACTAAAGATGTCGATGTATTTGTACACTCCTTTATGCTGGCACCCAGCGTTTTTGGTAATGTCACCTTAATCTTGGCCTGCTTTAGTTATTTAGCCTGGATATCCTGGGAACTGTTTGTCATTTTGGCTATATTAAGCCTTATCTCAATGTATCTGTTTTATATATGGGAAAAATATCCATTACACCTGATGACATTAATGCGTGATCAAGTGGATAAGATATACCTTAATTTCCAAAGCCTGATTGATGGAAGCAAAGAACTACAACTCAATAAACAGAAAGGCAGTCTTTTTATCGATAAAGTTATCGCACCAGCAGCTAAGGTATTCCAAGAGATCTGTATCAAAGCGAATTCCAACTATGCATGGGTCATAAATGCCAGTTCCGTCACATTCTATGTCACCATTGGCATCATCGTTTTTGTCGTTCCTATTTGGCTTCCTCAAGAGCCATCAACGCTTTTTACTGTCTCATTACTTGTTCTCTTCTTATCAGGTCCCATCAGTGAAGTGATTGGGGCAATCCCTGAATTAAGAGAAGCAGAAGTTTCATTGAATAAAATGCGCCGTCTTGACGATGAGTTAGAAGAAGCTATGTCCGTGCAAACTGAAAGTTCTAATCCATTCTATAACCAACACTCAATGGAACTTGAGCTGAAAGATGTCGTCCACCATTACACGACGGATAAAGAGGATCGACAGTTTGCACTCGGCCCATTGAGTCTGAAAATATCGCAAGGTGAAATTGTTTTTATTGTCGGTGGTAATGGCAGCGGTAAAACAACACTCGCGATGTTACTTATCGGTTTGTTTGAACAAGAGTCCGGTTTTATTTCGCTAAATGGTGTACAGGTAACACCAGCTAACAATGAGCATTATCGTCAATTCTTTTCTGCTGTTTTTTCCGATTATCATTTATTCGAGCAATTGCTCAATAGTGATTCGGACGTTACCGAAAAAGCGACACATTATATTGAAGCATTAAACATGGGGCACAAAGTTAAAATCGTTGATGGTGGTTTTTCCACAACCAATCTTTCGGCAGGTCAACGGAAACGGCTGGCTTTAGTCTCGGCTTATCTGGAAGATCGTCCTATTTATCTGTTTGATGAATGGGCCGCAGACCAAGATCCCGTATTTAAACGTTTATTCTATACTGAATTGCTGCCTGAATTAAAAGCCAATGGTAAAACTGTCATCATTATCAGTCATGATGATGCTTACTTTGATGTTGCCGACCGTATTATTAAATTGGAAGATGGTAATATTAAAGAAATAAGCAATAAAATCCATTAATCCATTTGAAAATAAAATTAAGTGAAGCTCATCACAAAGAGCCTAATAATATAGGCTCTTATTTCACTTTCTATATCCAATGAATTTTGAGTTAAAACATGAAGGGAAAATCACCAGATCTAATAAAACTTAATACATAACACCCATAATAAAATTAGATGCGTTAGAAAAACATTATTAGAAATGTGGAATAAAATAATTTAATGTAAAATCATCTAATATCGTACAGAACCCAATTCCTTTCTGAACTGAAAAGGAGTTGGGAAACACATTTAAAATAAGACTGTTCTTTTTTATTAGAATGGTCAGGTATTTTTATGTCGTTTGTTCTGGGTGTGCCAAAACTCCTTACTAACAGAAATAGATTATAAATCTATTTCGGAGAGTTATTTTTATTAGTTTAACTTCAAGTGTGATTTTTTGTTTTATCAGTTCTCATGTTTTTATTTTTAATATACCCATAAAAAGGGAGCTATAGAATGAATTACCCTGAAAAATTGAAATCATTTCCTTTATCGGAAGCGCAAAGTAGTCGCTGGTTTCAATATCAAATTGACCCTGACAAACGTGGTCAGAATAATAGTGCATTTTGTGTTCGCATTAAAGGCTTGACAGCCAAACGATTAGAAGAAGCTCTCAATAAATTGGTGCAAAGACACCCTCTGCTACGGGCCAGTTTTGGACTCCATAATGGTGAACTGGGCTATTGCATAGCAGACAGTTGTAAAATCACACTTGCAGTACATGATGCACAAAACCTCAGTGAAGAAACGCTTCAGCAATGTGTTCAGGACGACTGCTGGCATGTATTTGATTTGTCATATCCACTACGGGTTTATGCCAGTTGGTATCAATACAATCAGCAAGAAAGCGTAATGGTGCTGACATTTGATCATCTGGCCGTTGATGGCTGGTCTTATTGGGTATTGCTGGATGAACTTGATGCTCTGCTGTCTGAAAAACCTTTAGATCCTGTATCAGAACATAGCTTTAACGATTATGTGAAATGGCAACAGCAATGGTTAAAAAGTGCCGGAGCCAAAAAGCAACAACAATTCTGGCAAAATAAATTAGCCGGCAATTTAGCGGTTTCACAATGGCCCCCTAAAAACTGTACCAAACCCGCCACAGGGAAAACTTCTTTATATAAGAAAATCCCCCAATCCTTGGCAAAGAAATTGCAGGCGCTGGCACCAAAATATGACAACAGCTTGTTCGCCATCTTTCTCGCCGCCTATCAAGTTCTCCTGAATCGTTATACTGAACAGGATGACATTATTATCGGCTCTATTATGCCGGGCCGAGGCCGCGCTCGTTGGGGAAAATTGGTCGGTGAATTCATCAACCCCGTCGCCCTGCGCTGCCAAATCAACGATGAAATGTCAGTACAAGAACATATTGCACAGGCCACAAGAACCATCCGGCGAGGTATTGAGAACCAGAAATATCCGTTCTCCAAGGTACTGGAACAACTGCAATTACAGCGTAATACTGAAGTTCACCCTGTTTTCCAGACAGTGATGATTTTTCAAAAGACCAGATACGTTGATGACCTGCCCGCACTTTGGATGGCAGAAGATAACACAGTGACGGTGCATTGGGGCAACGCAGAATTACAGCCTTTCCCTTATCCTTACTACGCGGATGTACCCGTTCCATTGATGGTCAATATTCTGGAAGTCGATAATCAAATCCGTTATGCCTTTCATTACGATACCGCAGTATTTGATGCTGACTTCATTTCCCAGCTCATGCAGAACCTCTTGAATCTGTTAACGGCAATGGCGGATGACGAACAGCAAGCGGTTAATCGTTTGCTATTGATGGATGAGCAGGAACGCCAGCAAATTCTTCGTGGTTTTAATGACACCTATAAGCCTTTTCCGCAGAATATGTTGATCCACCAATTTGTTGAACAGCAAGCGGAATGTACTCCTGATGCAATTGCTCTGAGTTTTGACAATGAACAACTCAGCTACAGGGAATTGAACCAACGCGCCAACCAACTCGCCCATGCTCTTGTCGGTGCGGGAATTCACCCGGATGATCGCGTTGCCATTTGTATGGAACGCAGTCTGGATATGGTTATTGGCCTGCTGGGTATTTTAAAATCCGGTGCGGCTTATGTACCACTCGACCCAGAATATCCGGCTGACAGACTTGCTTATATCCTGTCAGACAGTGAGCCAGTGATCCTGCTGACCCATCACGGCTTGCAAGAGCAATTGCCTGCAACCGAGATTCCTGTCTGGATTTTGGATAATCCAACTGTTCAGGCCAATATCACCAGCGAATTAATCAATAATTTAGATGCTTCCCATTTAGGGCTGACATCCCGTCATTTGGCCTATGTGCTCTATACCTCGGGTTCTACAGGTCAACCCAAGGGGGTCATGAATGAGCATCGGGGTGTTGTAAACCGTTTGCTGTGGGCACAGGATACCTATCAATTATCCCCTCAGGATCGGGTTTTGCAGAAAACCCCATTCAGTTTTGATGTATCCGTCTGGGAGTTTTTCCTGCCCCTGATGTTCGGTGCTCAATTAGTGATGGCGCGTCCGGGAGGACATAAAGAGCCTTATTACTTATTGGAAGAAATAGAAAAACGCGGTATCACTACGCTCCATTTCGTGCCTTCCATGCTACAGAGTTTTCTCTATTACATCCCTGCCAAGCGCTGCTCTTCCCTGCGCCAGATTTTATGCAGCGGAGAAGCACTTCCTTATGCTTTGCAGCAGCAATGTCTGTCCCATTTTCCTCATAGTGAACTACATAACTTATATGGGCCAACCGAAGCTGCCATTGATGTCACCGCTTGGCAATGCGTTCCGGATCGCCATATCGGACAAGTACCGATTGGACACCCTATTTCCAATATTCAGATTTATATTCTCGATACACACGGGGAACCGGTTCCGGTAGGAATCGCTGGTGAAATTCATATCGGCGGGGTCGGTGTCGCCCGTGGCTACCTGAATTTACCTGAATTGACCGCAGAACGCTTCGTTGCCGATCCATTCAGTACCGATCCTGATGCCCGCCTGTATAAAACTGGTGATTTGGGACGCTGGTTACCTGATGGCAGCATCGCCTATCTGGGACGTAATGATTTTCAGGTCAAAATTCGCGGATTACGTATTGAGCTGGGTGAAATTGAGACCAGGCTGACCCAATGCACCGGCATTCGTGACGCTGTGGTCATTGCCCGTGAAAATGAAACGGGAGACAAGCGACTGATCGCCTATCTGATCCCCGATAAAGATACTACACCCAGTATTTCTCAACTGCGCGAGCAGTTAAGCAAGGATCTCGCTGATTACATGATACCGAGCGCATTTGTCATGATGGAAGCTTTCCCTCTTTCTCCGAATGGCAAACTCGATCGCAAGGCATTGCCTACTCCCGATCACTCAGCCATGTCAACCCAGGAATATGTGGCACCGGAAGGCGAAACCGAGGAGCAATTGGCAGCTATTTGGCAATCATTGCTGGGACTAGACCGGATAAGTCGCTATGACAATTTCTTCGAACTTGGTGGTCATTCATTGTTGGTTCTACAACTACAGTCGCAGATCAAGAAAACATTTGATGTTGGCTTATCCATTCATCAGCTGTTTTCACACCCGACTCTTTGTCAGCTTGAAGAATGCATTATCAACTCTCTATTAGAGCAATTTGATTCAGCGTCTCTGCAAGACATTTATAAATCAATGAATTAGGTCTTACTTTATTTGTTTTAAATGGTGATAAAAAATGAACAATAATGAGCTCTCATCTCTACCATTAGCTGAACGCAGAAGACTACTTGAGTTAGCCAAATTAGCAAAACTAACCCGCCAGCCGACTCAAAAAACAGAAATCATGACTCAGGCTCGCAGTAATGGCGTGCCCTTATCCTGGGCACAGCAACGCTTATGGTTCCTCGCTCAATTAGATCCGGCAGCACAGGCAGCGTACCATATGTCGGCAGGTCTTAACCTGCAAGGCAAGCTGAATTTAAATGCCCTGCAAGCCGCCTTGAATCGCATCGTCGCACGCCATGAGATTTTGCGTACGACTATTGCTATGGTAGATGATGAAGCACAGCAAATCATCGGTAACCCAGACTGTGGGTTTTCCCTGAAACAAGAAGATCTGAGTCAACTTTCTTCAGAAAAACCGGCCCCAGAACAGCAAAAGGCGATTGAGACAGCAGCTTATCTTGAGGCAAACCATCCTTTTGATTTTGTTAATGGCCCACTGGTACGGGGACGATTGCTGAAACTGGCAGAAGATAAGCATATTCTGCTGTTGACCCAACATCACATTATCTCCGATGGTTGGTCAGTCAGCATACTGATGAATGAACTGTCCACGCTTTATCACGCATTCAGCCAAGGGCAGACAGATCCAATGCCTGATCTGACTATCCAGTATGCTGACTATGTTCTCTGGCAACAAAAATGGCTACAGGGCGAGGTGCTGGAAAAACAGGTCAATTTCTGGCGAGACACTTTACAGGATGCTCCCGCCCTTTTGGAATTGCCGACCGACCGGCCACGTCCGGCAAAACAAAGTTATACCGGCGGGCGAGTAAACCTGACTCTGCCACCCACATTACAGGCGGGATTAAAAGATCTCAGCCAACGCCACGGTACGACTTTATTCATGACGTTATTGGCCGGATGGGCCACTCTGTTATCTCGCGTCAGCGGTCAAGACGATATTGTGATCGGTACTCCTGTCGCCAATCGCCAACAACCAGAATTAGCCTCTTTAATCGGCTTGTTTGTCAATACGTTGGCCCTGCGGGTGCAGTTGCACCATAACCCCACCGTCAGTGAACTGCTGGCACAAGTGAAAGAACAGGCAATCAATGCTTATGCCCATCAAGACCTGCCCTTCGAACAACTGGTCGAAACCCTGCAACCATCACGCAGTTTGAGCCATAGCCCAATCTTTCAGGTTATGTTGGCAACAAATAATACGCCGGGACAACGGCATTTTGAGTTACCCGGATTGATACTGGATGAACGGCCGTTAATCAGAGACAGCTCTTATTTTGACCTGACATTGAGCCTTGATGAGACTGAAGAAGGTTTAGTGGGCGATCTGGAATATGCCAGTGATTTGTTTGACCATACCACGATTGAGCGCATGGCGGGTCACTTATACACCTTACTGGCGGCAATGGTAGAAAATGACACTCAACGAGTAGCTGAACTGCCGTTGATGGAGCCACAACAGCGCAAACAATTACTGGTGGATTTTAACAACACGGAACGGGTTTATTCTCAGGATAAACTGATCCACCAGCTGTTTGAACAACAGGCAGAATCAAGACCTGACGCTATCGCACTGGTGTACCAAGATACCCAACTGACTTATTCGGAACTGAACCAACACGCCAACCAACTGGCTCACAGCCTGATAGCATCTGGCATACGACCAGACGATCGCATAGCTCTGTGTGTTGATCGCAGTCTGGATATGATCATTGGCATGTTCGGCATTCTCAAAGCCGGAGCGGGTTATGTTCCATTAGATCCAGAATACCCCGCCGAACGACTGGCTTATCAATTATCAGACAGCACACCGAAGTTACTGCTGACCCAACAGCACTTGCAGGCTAATTTACCGATTGCGGACGTTCCGGTCTGGTTATTGGATGATCAAAATCACCAGGATACTCTGGCACAACAGCCGATCCATAATCCTGATGCCAGTCAACTGGGTCTTTTGCCACACCATCTGGCCTATGTCATCTATACCTCTGGTTCAACCGGTCTGCCCAAAGGGGTCATGCTGGAACACCGCAATGTGATCAGCTTTATTCATGCCCAACACCTGATCAGCCAGCCTCAGCCAGAAGATCACATACTGCAATTTGCAACAATGGCATTTGACACCTCCGTGTCTGATATTTTCCCAACACTGGCAGCGGGAGCGACTCTGATTCTGCGCCCTGCCCATATCCGCGTACCGGATACAGCATTTATCGATTTTTTGAATCAGCACCAGATCACCATTATAGATGTACCAACCGCTTTCTGGCACCAGTGGGTACAAGAGATGAAAGCGGGCCGGACTGGTTTCAGCCTCTATCTGAATGCCGTGATTGTTGGCGGAGAGAAAGCAGAATATCGCCACCTGGTGGATTGGCAATCATTGCCGGATACTCAGTTCTGCCACTGGATCAATTCCTACGGCCCAACTGAAACCACGGTTACAGCAACAAACCTGATTCTGAATGGAGAAGATTCGTATCACATCACCGGCTCTGTTCCGATTGGTCATCCAAACGCCAATAGCAAAATTTATATTTTGGATACCTATGGTCAGCCAGTCCCTATCGGTGTCAGCGGAGAAATTCACATTGGCGGTGCGGGGGTTGCCCGTGGTTATCTGCATCGGCCGGAGCTGACAGCAGAACGCTTCGTACTCGACCCATTCAGCAAATACCCCGATGCCCGCATGTATAAAAGCGGTGATTTGGGCCGCTGGTTGCCAAACGGCACCATCGAATATCTGGGACGCAATGATTTTCAGGTCAAAATACGTGGTTTTCGTATTGAACCAGGCGAAATAGAAGCACAACTGGCGGCCTGTGAAGGTGTCAAGGATGCCGTGGTGATTGTCCGCGAAGAAGCGACGGGTGATAAACGTCTGGTAGCCTACCTCATACCACAACCTGATGTGACACTGAAACCCGCGCAACTACGTGAACAACTAAGCACCTACCTGGCGGAGTACATGATCCCCAACGCATTTGTCATGCTGGACACGTTCCCGCTGACCGGAAGCGGCAAACTGGATCGCAAAGCCTTGCCTGAACCTGATCGCACTGCCATTGCCAGCCGGGAATATGAAGCACCTCAAGGTGAAACCGAACAGAAAATGGCAGAAGTCTGGCAATCCCTGCTGGGACTGGAGCAGGTGGGACGTCATGACAACTTCTTTGAATTGGGCGGACACTCTTTACTGACAGTGCAGATGGCTTCCCGTTTACGTCAGGCACTCAATATTAAAGTTGATTTACAGGATCTGTTCACTCATCCAATTCTGGCGGATTTGGCTCAATCATTAAATACAACTAACCCGCCGGCACAGCAATTAGCACAACAAACAATATCACCGGCCAACCGGCAGCAGGTTATTCCGCTATCCTGGGCCCAACAACGCCTATGGTTCCTGGCTCAGTTAGATGCTGCCGCCCAGACGGCATACCACATTTCCGGCGGTTTGCGTCTGAAAGGTAACCTGAGCCAGAGTGCCCTGCAAGCGACACTGGACAGAATCATTGCCCGTCATGAAATTTTGCGTACGACGATAAAAATGACAGATGGTGTCGCTCAGCAAATCATTGCGGAAGCTGATTGCGGTTTTAATTTAACGTTCAAAGATCTCAGCCGGTTCACTGATGCAGAAAAACAAACTGCCATTGATGAAGCCGCACAGTTTGAAAGCAACCATCCTTTTGACTTTGAAACTGACCCATTAATTCGCGGTCAACTACTGAAACTCGCAGAAGACGAACATGTGATGTTATTAACCCAGCACCACATGATTTCAGATGGCTGGTCACTGAATGTCCTGATGTATGAGCTGACTACCCTTTATCGTGCTTTCCATCAGGGGCAGCCTGATCCTCTGCCGGTGCTGAAACTCCAGTATGCTGACTATGCCCTTTGGCAGCGTCAGTGGTTACAGGGCGAAGTACTGGAAAGACAAGTGAATTTCTGGCGTGATGCACTGCAAGGAGCGCCAGCTTTATTGGAATTGCCTACAGACAAAGCACGTCCTGCGGTGCAGAGCTATCGTGGGGATCAGGTGGCGTTTACCCTCTCCCCTGAGTTGAGTGATGGCCTAAAAACACTGAGCCAGCGCCATAGCTCCACCCTATTTATGACATTACTGGCAGCTTGGTCAATCTTGCTTTCCCGCATTAGTGATCAACAGGATATTGTTATTGGGACACCTGTCGCTAACCGACAGCACAGTGAATTAGAACCCTTGATCGGTTTCTTCGCCAATACGCTGGCACTCAGGGTTAAATTGGAAGACAACCCCACAATCAGCTCATTATTGGCACAAGTGAAAGCCCATGCACTGGAAGCCTATGTCCATCAGGATCTGCCCTTCGAGCAACTGGTTGAAACCCTGCAACCACCACGCAGCCTGAGCCACAGTCCGATTTTTCAGGTCATGCTCGCGCTGGATAACACACCAATACAGCAATCGCTTGAGTTATCGGATTTAACGCTGGATGAACTGCCTTCTACCCGCCAAAGTACCCATTTTGATCTGTCACTTTCCATGAATGATACCGAAAATGGATTAGCCGGCGAACTGGAATATGCCAGCGATCTGTTTGATCGTACCAGCATTGAGCGCCTTGCCAGTTATCTGCAAACCCTGCTGGCAGCGATGGTCGAAGATGATTCACTGAAAGTGGAAGACCTGCCACTGCTGCAACCACAACAGCGCAACCAGTTATTGGTGGAGTTCAACGATACTGCGCTGAGTTATCCGCAAGATAAGTTGATTCATCAACTGTTCGAGCAACAAGTGGAACAGACCCCTGATGCGATTGCGCTTATCTTTGGTGACAGCCAACTGAGTTACGCCGAACTCAACCACCATGCCAACCAACTGGCGCATTACCTGATAGCCTCAGGTGTCCGTCCTGATGACCGTATTGCTATCTGTGTTGATCGCAGTCCGGACATGATCATTGGCATGTACGGTATTCTCAAGGCCGGAGCGGGTTATATCCCCCTTGATCCAGAATACCCTGCTGAGCGTCTGGCCTATCAGTTGTCAGACAGTAAACCTGCATTATTGCTGACTCAGCAACATTTGCAGACTCGCTTGCCGATACAAGGGATACCCGTCCTGTTGCTGGATGATGCAAACCATCGCAATACCGTGGCACAACAACCCAGCCATAATCCTGATGTCCGCCACATGGGGCTTCATCCGCACCATCTGGCTTATATTATCTATACCTCCGGTTCGACCGGACAGCCCAAAGGCGTGATGCTGGAACATCGCAATGTAGTGAACTTTATCCACGCGCAACATAAAACCAGCGAACCCAAAGCGGGGGATCGTATCCTGCAATTTGCCACTGTGGCATTTGATACATCAGTCTCTGATATTTTCCCGACTCTTGCATCCGGTGCCACATTGGTTCTGCGTCCGCCCCATATCAGAATACCGGATATGACATTTGTCTCATTCTTGCGCGAGCAGAAAATCACCATCATGGATATGCCAACCGCGTTCTGGCATCACTGGGTACAGGAGATGACGGAAGGCCGCAGTGGTTTCAGTCCTTACCTGCGCACCATTATTGTTGGTGGCGAGAAAGCGGAGTACCGCCACTTAATGAATTGGTTGTCGAATCCAGAAACGCAATCCTGCCGCTGGATCAACTCCTATGGCCCGACTGAAACAACCGTCATTGCCACCACCCTGAAATTGGATAACAAAGAATCTGTTTCTTTCGAAAACACAATTCCAATTGGTTATCCGTTGCCTAATAGCTGCATTTATATTTTGGATACGCATGGTCAGCCAGTTCCCATCGGGGTAAGCGGAGAAATCCATATTGGCGGCGCAGGGGTTGCCCGTGGCTATCTGAACCAACCAGATTTAACAGAAGAGAAATTCGTTTCCGATCCATTCAGCAAGCAACCGGATGCCCGTATGTATAAAACGGGGGATTTAGGACGCTGGCTGCCCAATGGCACCATTGAATATCTGGGACGCAATGACTTTCAGGTCAAGATACGCGGTTTCCGTATTGAATTGGGCGAGATTGAAACCCAGTTGGCGGCTTGTGAAGGCATCAGTGATGCTGTGGTGATTGCCCGTGAAGAAGGCATGGGTGATAAGCGTCTGGTTGCCTATTTAATCCCACAATCAGGGGTCACTCTCAGCCCGTCCCACTTGCGTGAGCAACTGAGCACCAGCCTGATGGAACATATGCTCCCCAGTGCGTTTGTCATGCTGGATGCTTTCCCCCTCTCCGCCAACGGAAAACTGGATCGCAAAGCACTGCCGGCACCGGATCGCACAGCCATCGTCAGCCGCGAATACGAAGCGCCACAAGGTGAAACCGAACAACAACTGGCTGTGGTCTGGCAATCCCTGCTGGGGCTGGAACAGGTGGGACGCCATGACAATTTCTTTGAGCTGGGTGGACATTCGCTGCTGGTGGTCAATCTGATCGAAGAACTGCGTCAGCTTAACCTGTCCCTTGAAGTCAGTGCCGTCTTCTCTGCGCCAACACTTGCAGCCATGAGTTCCCGCTTAAATCAGAATACTGTTCAGGGTGTCACCTTACTGACTGTTCCGCCGAATCTGATCAGTGAAAATAGTCAGTCCATTACGCCAGACATGCTGCCACTGGTGGAATTGACGCAAGACCAGATTGACAGCGTAGTTAATCTCGTGCCGGAGGGTGTCACAAATATTCAGGATATTTATCCTCTGGGACCTTTGCAGGCAGGCATCCTGTTCCACCATTTGCTGGAAACAGAAGGTGATATTTATCTGGACAGCCAGCTTATGGCTTTTGACAGCCGGACACGCTTGGATAATTTCTTACACGTGTTCCAGCAGGTAATTGATCGGCACGATATCCTGCGCAGCGCTGTCCATTGGCAGGAGCTGCCGGAACCCGTACAAGTGGTCTATCGTCATGCGCCACTGCCAATTACGGAACTCACATTGTCCACGGAAGAAAAGGCTGAGATACAGTTACGCCGCTCTACCGACCCGCGCACAGTAAGGATGGATATCACCAAAGCCCCTCTTCTGGAAGCGCACATTGTTCAAGATCCTGAATCTGGACAATGGTTGCTCTCCTTACTGCATCACCATTTAGTTTGCGATCACGTATCACTGGATATGATCTTCAATGAAGTGAAAGCCCTGTTCTTGGGAGAAGGAGACAGCTTACCCGCCCCGCTGCCTTATCGTAATTTTATCGCTCAAACCCGCAGTGTCCCGCTGGAAGCACATCAGGACTATTTCCGCAAACTGTTGGGCGATGTGGATGAACCTACTCTGCCATTCGGATTGTTGGATGTGCAAAGTGGGAGTCATGAAAGTAGCAACCATGATGAAGGCCAACATAACGAGATAGTGGAAGATGTCATCACGCTTGATAGCGACCTGGCTCACAATCTTCGGGAGTGCGCCCAGAAGCAGGGCATGAGTGTAGCGGTATTGTTCCATGTTGCATGGGCACAAGTACTGGCGAAATGCAGTGGACGGGATGATGTGGTATTCGGCACGGTTCTGCTGGGACGCTTGCAAGGCGGGATTGGCGCGTCACAAGTGCTCGGTATGTTTATCAATACTCTGCCTGTCCGTGTTCAATTACAGACACGCACTGTTCAGCAAGCCGTACAGGAAACCTATCAGCAATTGAGTGAATTACTGGATCACGAACAGGCACCACTGGCAGTCGCCCAGCGTTGCAGTAGTATTCAGGCACCATTGCCATTGTTTAACAGCCTGCTCAATTTCCGCCATAGTCCACATGACGAAATGGAATCGACATCACAGGTCTGGGAAGGCGTGGAAATTCTCAGTGGGGAAGAGCGCAGTAATTATCCGCTGTCGCTGGACGTGGATGATTTTGATGATGGATTCGCCCTCACCGCACAATGCAGTCAACAGATCGATCCGGCTCGCCTGAATGCTTATATGGAAATTGCGCTGAAAGAGATTGTATCTGCATTGCAACATGCACCGGAACACTCAATCGCCGCGATCGAAATCCTGCCTCCGGCAGAGCGCATTCAACTATTGGTGAATTTTAACGACACTGAACAAACCTATCCGCAGGATATGCTGGCTCACCAATTACTTGAGCAACAAGCGGCTCGGACACCTGATGCTCTTGCACTGGTATCTGGTGATACCGAACTGAGTTACTCAGAGCTGAATTACCACGCCAACCAACTGGCACATAGCCTGATTGCCTTCGGCGTGTGCCCTGATGATCACGTGGCTCTGTGTGTTGAACGCAGTCCGGATATGATCATTGCCATGCTGGGGATTCTCAAGGCCGGTGCGAACTATGTTCCGCTCGATCCAGAATATCCCATTGATCGACTGGCCTATCAGTTATCTGACAGCAAGCCGGTATTACTGCTGACCCAGCAGCATTTACAGGCACGCTTACCGCTACAGAATGTGTCCTTCTGGTTACTGGATGATGCCGCCCACCGGAGCAACATGACACAACAGCCGGTGCATAATCCTGACGCCGAACAATTGGGGATTAAACCACACCATCTGGCCTATATCATTTATACCTCCGGCTCAACAGGACAGCCAAAAGGCGTGATGATTGAACACCGCAATGTGGCGGGCTTTATCCATGCTCAGCATCAGATCAGCCAGCCTCAACCGGGAGATCGCATCCTGCAATTTGCAACAGTCGCATTCGATACATCGGTATCCGATATTTTCCCAACACTGACAACCGGTGCAACGCTGGTTCTGCGCCCCGCGCATATTCGTGTACCGGATACGGAATTCGTTGATTATCTGAACCAGCAGAAGATTACTATCATCGATCTGCCGACTGCGTTCTGGCATCACTGGGTACAGGAAATGAAAGCAGGCCGCACCGGTTTCAGCACTTATTTACGTGCAATCATTGTTGGCGGAGAGAAAGCCGAATACCACCATTTGATGGATTGGCAATCGCTTCCAGAGGTTCAGAACTGCCGCTGGATAAATACTTATGGTCCCACTGAGACTACGGTGATAGCCACTCACCTGATCGATAACCGCTCCAATCTAATCAACGGCGTTATTCCGATTGGCTATCCAAACGCCAATACTCAAATCTATATTCTGGACACCCTTGGTCATCCGGCTCCTTTCGGTGTGAGCGGAGAGATCTATATTGCCGGTACAGGTGTTGCCCGGGGTTATCTGAACCAACCAGATTTAACTGCGGAGAAGTTTGTTTCCGATCCATTCAGCAAGCAACCGGATGCCCGCATGTATAAAACGGGTGATTTGGGGCGCTGGCTGCCTGATGGCACCATTGAATATCTGGGACGCAATGATTTTCAGGTCAAAATCCGTGGCTTCCGCATTGAACTGGGCGAAATTGAAACGCAATTGCTGGCCTGCTCCGGTGTCAGGGAAGCGCTGGTTGTGGCTCGTGAAGAAGATAACGGTGATAAGCGACTGGTGGCCTATGTTATTCCGCAACCCGATGTTACACCGGATGTCAATAGCTTGCGTGAACAGCTTAATACCCATCTGGCTGGCTACATGATGCCCAACGCATTTGTCATTCTGGACGCTTTCCCTCTGACTGCAAGTGGAAAAGTCAATCGCAAAGCCCTGCCGGTTCCTGATCGTACTGCCATCGCCAGCCGTGAATACGAAGCGCCCGCAGGAGAAATCGAACAACAGGTTGCCGTCATCCTCCAGACCTTATTGAAATTAGAACAGGTGGGACGCCATGACAGCTTCTTTGATCTGGGTGGAAACTCCTTATCCATTATTCAGCTAATGGCAAGGCTGCGTGATGAATTCCACCTTGAAATATCAATTCCAGACATCTTTGCTCATTCAACACTTTCTGAACTCGCTGCACTTATCGAGTCAAGACAAATTGAAACCTTTTTCGCACCAGAAGATATCGAGTCACTGCAAAAAGAATTGGAGAACTTGTCTGAAGATGAATTGCGTGCCCTGTTAAACGGAGATAATTAATTAAATGAGTAACAACGAACAGACCCTGCTTAAACTAAGACAAGCAGTACTCCAGAAAAAAATTAAAGAACGCATCCAGAATAGTCAGGTTGCGGAAAAAAACCAGATTATGCCAAGAAGTGCGGATCAACAGACCCTCCCTCTTTCTTGGGCACAGCAGCGCTTGTGGCTCTTGGCACAGTTAGATCCTGCGGCGCAGACGGCATACCACATTCCCGGCGGCCTTCGCCTGCAAGGGCATTTAGATTTGAATGCCCTGCAAGCCGCTTTGGACAGAGTTGTTACCCGTCATGAAATTTTGCGCACTACTATCAATATGGCGGAAGGTCAGGCCCGGCAAATCATCGGCGAACCCGATTCCGGTTTCTTTTTGGCTATCGAAGATATCAGCCACCTGCCAACAACAGAACAGCAAACAGCTGTTGAAGAAATATCCCAGCAGGAAACCAGCCAACCTTTCGATTTCTCACAAGGCCCCCTGATTAGGGGGCGGTTACTCCGTTTGTCTGAACAAGATCATATTCTGCTGTTAACGCAGCACCACATTATTTCCGATGGCTGGTCACTCAATATTCTGTTAGATGAACTATCCACGCTTTATCATGCATTCAGTGAAGGACAGGATGATCCCCTGCCTCCCCTGACTCTTCAGTATGCCGATTATGCCCTTTGGCAACGACAATGGTTACAGGGTGAGGTGCTGGAAAAACAGGTGAATTTCTGGCGTGATACGTTGCAGGGTGCCCCTGCTCTTCTGGAATTGCCTACTGACAGACCGCGACCGGAAAAACAAAGTTACGGTGGGGGACGTATTGATATCGCCCTATCACCAGAATTAAGTACCGGGTTGAAAACCCTCAGCCAGCGCCACGGAACAACCTTATTTATGACTCTGCTGGCAGGATGGGCAGCATTGCTTTCCCGACTCAGCGGACAAACAGATGTTGTAATAGGCACCCCCGTTGCCAACCGCCAGCACCGTGAATTGGAACCGTTGATTGGTTTCTTTGTCAATACATTAGCATTGCGGGTTAAGTTGGATGGCAATCCAACTATCAGCGATTTGCTGGCACAGGTCAGAAGCCATGCCCTAGAAGCCTATGCGCATCAGGATCTGCCATTCGAGCAACTGGTCGAAGTGCTGAAACCGCCCCGCAGTCTCAGCTACAGCCCGATCTTCCAAGTCATGATGTCGGTAGACAATACACCGGGACAACAGGATATCGAATTACCGGGAGCAACGATCAGTGCCATCAATCCCACCGAAAACATTTCACAATTCGCCCTGTCACTCTCGCTGAATGACACGGATAATGGTTTAATCGCCGACCTAGAATACTCTAGCGACTTGTTTGACCATGCCAGCGTTGAACGCATCGCCAGTTACCTGCAAACTTTGTTGACCGCGATGGTTGAGGATGATTCACAACGGGTAGAAAATTTACCGCTATTGCAACCGCAACAACGCGCCCAAGTGTTACTGGATTTCAATAATTCCGTCCTGCCATATCCAGAAACCCTGCTAATCCACCAAATGTTTGAGCAACAAGTGGAACGGACACCCGATGCTACCGCGCTGGTCTTTGGTGACAGCCAACTGAGCTATGCGGAACTGAACCGGCACGCCAACCAATTGGCTCATCATCTGATAGCTTCTGGTGTTCGTCCTGATGATCGCATCGCAATCTGCGCTGATCGCAGGCCCGATTTGATCATTGGTATATATGGCATTCTCAAAGCCGGTGCAGGTTATATCCCGCTCGATCCGGAATACCCTGCTGAACGTCTGGCCTATCAGTTATCAGACAGCAAACCCGTGTTATTGCTGACTCAACAACATTTACAGGCCCGTTTACCTCTACAAGGCATGAATGTTTGGCTGCTGGATGATGCAAGTCATCAAGAAAATGTGGCACAACAACCCAACCACAACCCTGATGCCCATCAGCAGGGGCTTGAGCCACACCATCTGGCCTATATTATTTATACCTCCGGTTCGACCGGAATGCCCAAGGGTGTCATGCTGGAGCACCGCAACGTAGTGGACTTTATCCATGCTCAGTTCGAAGCCAGTGAACCTGAGCCGGGTGATCGTATCCTGCAATTTGCCACTATTGCATTTGATACTTCGGTATCTGATATTTTCCCGACCCTTGCATCCGGCGCGACGCTGGTTCTGCGTCCGCCTCATATCAGAATACCGGATAACACTTTTGTCTCTTTCTTGCGGGAACAGAAAATTACTATCATCGATCTGCCCACTGCGTTCTGGCACCACTGGGTACAAGAGATGATGGCGGGTCGCAGTAGTTTCAGCCCTTATCTGCATACCGTTATTGTCGGGGGTGAAAAGGCAGAACACCGCCACTTAATGAATTGGATGTCCAATCCGGAAACGCAATCCTGCCGCTGGATCAACACCTATGGCCCGACTGAAACAACGGTTACCGCCACAATATTGACCTTAACACCATTGTCCTTAACACCGGATGATAAACACGCCCCGTACCTTGCTCACGATATTCCGATTGGCTATCCGCAGCCCAATGTCCATATTTATATTCTGGATACACACGGTCAGCCTGTTCCTGTCGGCGTGAGCGGTGAACTCCACATCGGTGGTGTCGGTGTCGCCCGTGGTTATCTGAATCGGCCTGATTTAACCGCAGAAAAATTTGTTGCTGATCCATTCAGCGAAAAAACCAATGCCCGTATGTATAAAACCGGTGATTTAGGCCGCTGGCTGCCTAATGGCATGATTGAGTACGTGGGACGCAATGATTTTCAGGTCAAAATACGCGGTTTCCGCATTGAATTGGGCGAAATTGAAGCACAACTGGCAAATTGTGAAGGTGTCAGCGATGTGGTGGTGATCGCCCGTGAAGAGGGTATGGGAGATAAGCATCTGGTGGCTTACCTGATCCCACACTCCGGTGTTATGCTCAGCCCATCTCACCTGCGTGAGCAACTCAGTACCCGATTGATGGATCATATGCTCCCCAGCGCGTTTGTCATGCTGGACGCTTTCCCGATGTCCGCCAACGGAAAATTGGATCGCAAAGCGCTGCCGGCACCTGATCGGACAGCTATCGTCAGCCGTGAATATGAAGCACCACAAGGAGAAACCGAGCAAAAATTGGCGGCAATCTGGCAATCCCTGCTGAATTTAGAACAAGTGGGACGCCAAGATAACTTCTTTGAACTGGGCGGGCATTCATTGCTGGTTGTTAATCTGATCGAACAGTTACGCCAGAAAGGTCTGTCTCTTGATGTCAGTGCTGTATTCTCTGCGCCAACACTGGTCGCAATGAGCGCCCTTATCCGTCAAAATACCGACCAAACCGCCACCATGCAGGAAGTTCCGCCGAACCTGATCTTCGAAGATAGTCAGGCCATTACCCCTGATATGCTGCCGTTGGTGGAATTAGAACAACATCAGATTGACCAGATTGTTGACCACGTAACGGGCGGTATTCCGAATATTCAGGATATCTATCCATTGGGACCCTTGCAGGAAGGCATTCTGTTCCACCACTTGCTGGAAACAGACGGTGATCTCTATCTGGATAACCATTTAATGGTTTTTGACAGCCGGGCGCGACTGGATAGATTCCTACAGGCTCTCCAGTATGTGATTGATCGACATGATATATTACGCAGCGCTGTCTACTGGAAAGAACTCCTCAAGCCAGTGCAAATCGTCTATCGTCAGGCTCCGTTGCCGATTGTTGAACATACGCTGTCAGTAGAAGAAAATGCCGAAACACAGTTGCGCCGTCTCACCGATACCAGTGCTGTACGGGTGAATATCACCCAAGCACCATTACTGGCGGCTCATATTGCTCAGGATCCCGTTTCCGAACAATGGATGCTTTCTTTGCTGTATCACCATTTAGTTTGCGACCATATCTCGCTGGATATTATCTTCAGTGAAATACAATCTCTGTTGTTAGGTGAGAGTGAAAACCTGCCGACACCTTTGCCTTATCGCAATTTTATTGCCGAGATCAGCAAAGTGCCGCTGGAAGTGCATCAGGCTTATTTCCGCGAACTGTTGGGCGATGTGGAAGAACCGACCCTGCCGTTTGGATTACTTGATGTACAGGGCGGAAACTTCAATGAAATAGTTGAAGATATCTTCACGCTGGATAGCGAACTGGCCTGCAATCTACGCGAATGCGCTCGACAATTGGGCATGAGTTCTGCTGTGCTGTTCCATGTAGCATGGGCACAGGTACTGGCACGATGCAGCGGACAGAGTGATGTGGTATTTGGTACGGTACTTCTGGGACGTTTACAGGGCGGGGTCGGTGCTTCCGAAGTACTTGGCATGTTTATCAATACCTTGCCTATCCGCGTCAAGTTACAGGCGCGTTCCGTTAAGCAAGCCGTTCAGGAAACTTATCAGCAACTAAGCGCATTATTGGAACATGAACAGGCACCATTGGCCGTTGCCCAGCGTTGCAGTGGTATTCAGGCTCCATTGCCGCTGTTTAACAGTCTGCTCAACTTCCGTCACAGCCCACGTGAAAATGAAGAATTATTATCAATGGCCTGGGAGGGCATTCAAGAGCTGGAGAGTGGAGAACGCAGTAACTACCCGCTGTCACTGGATGTGGATGATTTTGATGATGGCTTTTCTCTCATTGCCCAATGCAGTCAGCAGATTAATCCGGCCCGCATCAATGCCTATATGAATGCGGCACTGAAAGGGATTGTGGCAGCACTGCGACACGCACCTGAACATGCCATTGAAGCAATTGATATCCTGTCACAGACAGAGCGCAATCAATTGCTGGAAGTTTTCAATGATACCGCCGCAGATCTTCCGCAAAATACATTTATTCACCAGCTGTTTGAACAACAGGCAGAGCGCACACCAAATGCCATCGCGCTGGTTTTTGGTGATAGCCAGCTGAGTTATGCGGAACTGAACCGGCACGCCAACCAACTGGCACATAGCCTGATTGCGTCCGGCGTACGTCCTGATGATCGCATCGCAATTTGTGTTGATCGCAGTCTCGATATGATTATTGGCATGTACGGCATTCTCAAGGCCGGTGCGGGCTATATTCCGCTCGATCCGGAATACCCTGCCGAACGTCTGGCTTATCAACTATTTGATAGCAAACCCGCGTTATTGCTGACCCAACAACATTTGCAAAAACGCCTGCCAACACAGGGAATGAGCGTCTGGTTGCTGGATGATGAAACTCACCGCGGCAACGTGGCAAAACAGCCGGATCATAACCCTGATATTGGGCAGTTGGGGCTTCAGCCGCACCATCTGGCCTACATTATTTACACCTCAGGTTCAACAGGACAGCCTAAAGGGGTGATGCTGGAACACCGCAATGTGGTGAATTTTATTCACGCCCAGCACCAAACCAGCAACCCAAAACCGGGTGATCGCATCCTGCAATTCGCCACTGTGGCATTTGATACTTCGGTATCTGATATTTTCCCGACCCTTGCTTCCGGTGCCACACTGGTTCTGCGTCCGCCCCATATCAGAATACCGGATATGACATTTGTCTCATTCTTGCGCGAACAGAAAATCACCATCATGGATATGCCAACCGCGTTCTGGCATCACTGGGTACAGGAAATGATGGCGGGACGCAGCGGTTTCAGCTCCTATCTGCATACTATTATTGTTGGCGGAGAAAAAGCGGAATACCGCCATTTAGCGGGATGGCTGTCCAGTCCGGAAACCCAATCCTGCCGCTGGATAAACTCCTATGGCCCGACTGAAACGACGGTCATTGCCACGACATTGACGATCAATGACGAACATTCTCCGCATATTGCAGACAATATTCCGATTGGTCGCCCGTTGCCCAATACCCGCATCTATATTTTGGATAATCTCGGTCAGCCTGTTCCTGTCGGCGTAAGCGGTGAAATCCATATTGGCGGGGCAGGCCTCGCCCGTGGTTATCTGAACAGACCAGAACTGACGGCAGAAAAATTTGTTGCTGACCCATTCAGTAAACAACCCGATGCCCGCATGTATAAAACCGGTGATTTGGGGCGCTGGCAGCCCAATGGTATGATTGAATATCTGGGACGCAACGATTTTCAGGTCAAGATACGCGGTTTCCGCATTGAACTGGGTGAAATTGAAGCGCAATTGGCACACTGTGATGGTGTCAGCGATGCGGTGGTTATCGCCCGTGAAGAAGAGAATGGTGACAAGCGTTTGGTAGCCTATGTGATCCCACAAACCGGTGTCACACTCACACCGGCAAATCTGCGCGAACAACTCAGCATCGGCCTGATGGATTATATGCTTCCCAGTGCGTTTGTCATGCTGGATACCTTCCCGATGTCCGCCAACGGAAAATTGGATCGCAAAGCGTTGCCGGCACCGGATCATGCCTCCACCGTCAGTCGGGAGTACGAAGCACCGCAAGGCGAAATCGAACACAAACTGGCGGCTGTCTGGCAATCCCTGTTGAAATTAGAGCAAGTCGGGCGTTATGACAACTTCTTTGAATTAGGTGGACATTCCCTTCTGGTGGTCAGCCTGATTGAACAGCTGCGTCAACAGGGGCTGTCCATTGATGTCAGTGCCGTATTCGCTACCCCGACACTGGCTTCCATGAGCACTCGTCTAAGCCAGAATAGTGATCATGATACTGACGAACTGGCTGTTCCGCCTAATTTGATCCATGCAGACAGCCAGATCATTACACCTGATATGCTGCCCTTAGTGGATTTAACACAAGAACAGATTGACCAGATTGTTGCCCAAGTACCGGATGGTATTTCCAATATTCAGGATATCTACCCACTCGGGCCATTGCAGGAAGGTATTCTGTTCCACCATTTACTGGAAGAAGAAGGCGATACTTATCTCGAAAACATTCTCATGGGCTTTAACAGCCGGACTCTGCTGGATAGTTTCTTGCAAGCACTTCAGCAGGTGATTGATCGGCATGATATCCAGCGCAGTGCTTTCCATTGGAAAAATCTGCCCATGCCCGTGCAAGTTGTACTCCGTGACGCTCCGCTGCCGGTTACTGAATTCACGCTGCTATCAGGTGAAAATGCTGCAACGCAATTACAGCGCCTGACCAGCCCAGATACGATACGATTAGATATCACCAAAGCACCACTATTGGCAGCTTATATCGCTAAAGATCCTGAGACTGAACAATGGTGGCTGAGTTTATTACATCACCATCTGGTTTGTGACCATCTGTCACTGGAAATCATTTTTGGTGAAATACAAGCGATTCTCTTGGGCGAAGAAGACACACTGCCCTCTCCCCTGCCTTACCGCAATTTTATTGCCCAAATTCGTAAGGTGCCGATCGAAGTCCATAAAGCCTATTTCGAGCAATTATTGGGGGATATAGAAGAACCGACCCTACCTTTTGGATTGTTTGATGTTCAGGGCGGTAGCCGCGCTGAGCGTGATGAAATTGTGGAAGATATCTTCACTCTGGACAGTGAACTTGCACAGCAAATCCGTGATTGTGCCCGTAAACAGGGTATCAGTTCAGCCGTCCTGTTCCACGTGGCATGGGCACAGGTATTGGCACAATGCTGTGGTCGTGAGGATGTGGTCTTCGGGACCGTTTTACTGGGACGGTTGCAAGGAGGCACGGGGGCTTCTCAGGTTCTTGGTATGTTTATCAATACCCTGCCTGTCCGTATTCAATTACAGGGACGCTCTGTTCTGCAAGTGGTACAGGAAACTTATCAACACTTAAGTGAATTGCTGGAACATGAACAGACACCTCTGGCAATAGCCCAGCGTTGCAGCGGTGTTCAGGCATCTTTGCCACTGTTTAACAACCTGCTCAATTTCCGCCACAGTCCGCGTGATGATGAACAATCTGGTTCAACAGCTTGGGAAGGCATTCAACAAGTGGAAATTGAAGAACGCAGTAACTATCCGCTGTCGCTGGATGTGGACGATTTTAATGACGGTTACGAAATCACGGCCCAATGCAACCGGCAAGTTAACCCTGTACGCATCAATGCTTATGTCAATGAAGCACTGAAAGGCATTGTGGAGGCACTGCAACGTTCCCCCGGACAACCAATCCGCTCAATCAGTATTCTGCCTCCGGCAGAACGCATTCAGGTATTGGAGGATTTTAACGACACTGATTTGGATTATCCGCAGGATATGTTGATCCACCAATTGTTCGAACAGCAGGTGGAACGCACGCCTGATGCCACCGCACTGGTGTTCGGTCATGAACAATTGAGTTATACGGAACTGAACCGCCATGCTAACCAACTGGCACATCACCTGATTGCAGTGGGCGTACGCCCCGATGATCGCGTGGCACTTTATGTTGACCGCAGTCTGGATATGATTATTGGCATGTACGGTATTCTCAAAGCGGGAGCCGGTTATATTCCGCTCGACCCAGATTACCCTGCTGAACGGTTGGCCTATCAGTTATCAGACAGTCAATCCGCGTTATTACTGACTCAGAAACACTTGCAAGAACGTTTGCCAACGCAGGGAATGACCGTCTGGTTGCTGGACGATGATACTTACCGTGATAATGTGGCGAAGCAACCCGAACATAATCCTGATATCGGTCAATTGGGGCTTCATCCGCACCATCTGGCCTATATTATTTATACCTCGGGTTCAACAGGACAGCCTAAAGGGGTGATGCTGGAACACCGCAATGTGGTGAACTTTATCCATGTGCAACACAATACCAGTGAACCCAAATTGGGAGATCGTATCCTGCAATTTGCCACCGTGGCGTTTGACACCTCGGTATCGGATATTTTCCCGACCCTTGCCTCAGGTGCTACTTTGGTTCTGCGCCCTGCTCATATCCGTGTGCCGGATGAAGAATTTGTCGCCCTGTTAAATGAACAGCAAATCACCATCATAGATATGCCGACGGCCTTCTGGCACCTATGGGTGCAAGAAATAGCAGCAGGACGTTGTGGATTCGGCCGACACCTGCGTACAGTGATTGTCGGCGGTGAAAAAGCAGAACTGCGGCATTTAATAAGCTGGCAATCTATGCCGGAAACACAGTCCTGCTGCTGGATCAACACCTATGGCCCGACTGAGGCAACAGTCATAGCCACAGCTCTGACGCTGGATAAGCATCATGCTCCTGAGTTGACCAATAGCATTCCGATTGGCTATCCGCTGCCCAACACCCGCATTTATATTTTGGATGTGCTCGGTCAGCCTGCCCCTCTCGGTATGAGCGGTGAAATCCATATCGCCGGCGCGGGGGTTGCCCGGGGTTACCTGAATCAGCCTGATTTAACCGCAGAGAAATTTGTTGCCGATCCATTCAGCGAAAAACCTGATGCCCGTATGTATAAAACGGGAGATTTGGGACGCTGGCTGCCCAATGGCATGATTGAATATCTGGGACGCAATGATTTTCAGGTCAAGATACGCGGCTTCCGTATTGAATTGGGTGAAATAGAAGAACAATTGGCTACCTGCAAAGGGGTCAGCGATGCGGTGGTCATTGCCCGCGAAGAAGAAAGTGGTGACAAACGTCTGGTAGCCTATGTCATTCCACAATCAGGCGTCACGCTCACACCTTCCGAACTGCGTGAGCAATTAAGTGTCCGCTTGATGGAAAGTATGCTCCCCAGCGCGTTTGTCATATTGGATGCTTTCCCGCTGTCTGCCAACGGCAAACTGGATCGCAAGGCGCTACCCGTACCGGATGAATCCGCCATGATTACACAAGGGTACGAAGCGCCAATCGGAGAAATGGAAAATATCGTGGCTAACATCTGGCAAGAATGCCTCGGCTCAGGACGTGTTGGCCGACACGATCACTTCTTCGAATTGGGTGGGCATTCTCTGTTAACCCTGCAAATCGTGACACGCTTGCGTCAGGCTTTGAATATTAATGTCGCAGTACGTGATTTCCTTGCCCATCCGACCATCAGTGAATTTGCCGCGTTTATCCGGTTGGGAGCCTCTCTGACCCAACAGACAAATTTAGTGACTGTTCGTCAAGGCAGTCGTCAAGATAATCGCAAAGGTAACCACGCAGATAACGCCAAACCTGCACTGTTCCTTGTTCATCCTGTCGGAGGCGGCGTTGATTATGTTTACGAACTCGCCCCGTATATTGATGATAAGGAGATGGCGGTTTATGGGATCGTCGCCAATGATGTACAGGAGGAAGACGATACCCCAATCAGTTTGAAAGAGATGGCTAAAGAGTACGTTGAATGTATCCGTCAGGCACAAATCCAAGGGCCTTACTGCCTTGCTGGCTGGTCTGTCGGAGGTTCAATTGCCTATGAAATGGCCTGTCTCCTGATTGCGGAGGGTGAAACCGTGCATTTTGTCGGGTTGCTTGATACTCATTCCACCTATGAAAATACGTTTACTCAAGAAAAAGTAGAGGCTGGATTAAAGTTTGATGAAATTTTTACTTTCACCGAACACATACCAGACAATCTTCCCGATCGTTTGGGAGAACAAATCGAAAAACCGATACTTAAGCGTGATTACAGTGCAGTGTTAATGCTGACTCAAGAGAACAACCTGCTGCCGCAGGGCATTTCTCCTGAGAATATCAGGCAACATCTGCATCTATACCACAATATCTCAGTTGCCGCTTATTACCATGCTCCGTCGATATGTCCTGATGGCATGAATGTGACCCTATTCAGGGCGACGGAACAAGAACCAGATGCTGAACATAGCATTGCGCTTGGCTGGGATGAGATCATCCCGCCCGCTCAGTTGACCGTGATTAATATTACAGGTTCCCATGATACTATTCTGCAACAACCCAATATTCGATCGTTGGGTAAATTATTACTGGATGACATAGTCATTAAGCAAGATCATTAAGATATTTGGGAGCGCCGTATATACGGCGCTCTTATTATACTGAAAATTTTGTACTGTGTTTCCACATCTGTTTATGATAAGAAAAGAGATGTTTAATATCGGGCAACTAACTGAATACCTGAATATCTACTGTAACCAGATAATCAATGCTGTTAATTTTATTCAAAATGAGAGCGCCGAGTATTTTTACCAGAATATTATAAGCTATACTTACGGTAAAAAGGAATACTATTAAATTTAACTCAACTCTAATAATAATATACATTACAAATAAAAACGGCATTATTTAATTATCAGCAATAGTCCAAATTTAAATTAATATTTTTTAAAATCAGGCCTCAATATAAAACCCTCTCATTATGTTGACATAAAATCCAGCTTCCTTATTCTGGTCATTCACTACCACAATAAAAATCTGGAGAAAACAATCATGTCTAAAGACAAATTAGTCAATGGTGCTATATTTTATACTCAAAAAAATTATGCTGGAGATTCCTATGAATATCCAGAAAATAGTACAGAAGTAAATTTAATTGGTACTCCATTAAATGATAAATTTCTTTCCGTTGAAATTGGCACGAACTCAATTGTGTTTGCCTGGCGACATGGCAATGATAATCAGTCCGGGCAAATTTATCGTGAATGGGACACAAGCCAAGCCGATCTTAGTGATATTCAAGGATTATCTAAATTTGTTGTATCACCATCAAACCGTGAACTGTTAGCAGTGAAGTTAATTAACGAATCAGGTGTAGATCAAGTTTTCAGGGCAAATATCCAAACTTACAAAATCCCTAAAGCAGTAGAAATTTATTCAAATGGAGGTTATGAAATCGTTGGCTTAATACCGAAAGATGGTCAGGAATATGTTACATCCGTCGCGGTATTTGATCAGAACCACATTCCTGTTACTCAGGGTGCTATTTATTTTAAAGATAATGGTTCTGGCCTTGATATCATTACTTATGATACAACAAAACCTCCCTACATGCGGTTTGAAAATGCATCAGACTATCAAGTTATTTTGTATCTGGAAAATTTTACTACCCATAAGTAAGATAATCCTGAAATTATAAATAAAAATTCATTACTCTTTTTTAAATGTTATTGAAATAGAAAAAGGGCTGATAAATGATAAAATAGGCGTGCACTCTATATACACGCCTATTTTTAATTAATTACTACCAATGGAAAATCTTCATTCTTACAATAAATGTTATCCATCATTATTCATTCTTGATCGTTGACTATATCAGGTTTTTCCGGTGTCAGTCTGACCAATCTCCCATCTTACTTTTCCCGCTCAATTAGCAAGATCAATAAAGCTAAAAACGATTCCATTACTCTGTAATTATTATGCCACTCTGAATTTTTCTTCACCCGTTAATATCACCCACGATATTCTGGCGATCACCGGCCCAATACCGGAAATGGTGGTCAACCGTTGGCAGACATCGACCTCTTTGAAATACCTGTCAGTCATTGCGTTAAGTTCACTGATCCACGTCTGTAAACAGGATAATTGTTCAAGATACATCATGCCCAGATTTCTCAGGATAGGGGTTATCGCTGATTCACCGTCCTCGATAAACTCAAGGAGACCTTTTTTTAGTGAAGACAGTCCGGTCGGAAATATAACGCCTTCTTCTGAAAAAAGACTGCGGATCTGATTTGATTTTGCTGTTCTTTCCTGAATAGCCCCTTCCCGAGTTCGGTGCAATAACTATAATGATTGCAGCTCAGCACTTTTTTGGGCACACAGTGAATATTCGGTCTTGTTACCGCCATACAGATAGCAGCAGCATCATTAGCATCATTTCCGATGAGTAGCCTGCTCAAGAGTTGCAAAAAACCTCAATTACATTGTTTCGACATAATTTACGTTTAATAGTGGCTATACCCCGATGGTCCGTTCCATAAACCTGAAAAATATTCTTGGCAATATCAAGACCGATGATGAGATTAGGCATAATCCCCTCTCAAAGCTGGCTGGATTTGATTGATAAATTTCCATATTACTCCGTGAGGAGCGGGAGTTCATAACATCAGCTTCAATGAGTTCTGATGAAAATCCGTACTTTCTATCCTCATTATTCCAACATTGTATACCCATTGGATTTCAAGATGCAGCTTTGTTGGCTGCGCTCACTCACCCCGGTCACATAGTTATCTATGCTCCAGGGGATTCGTTCCTTGCCGTCGCGCTGCATCTTGAAATCCAATGGGTATAGATCATTTCCTTACTCACAGAAAAAGTTAAGATATATATATATTGGTTTCATAATGTATGTATATTCAGAACACCTAAAAAGTGTTTCACCATATATTCTAAACACATGACCAATTATTTATTATAACCTATTGATTGTAAATTAATCATTAGCAAGACGTTAATCACGTTTTTTATAATAACCATTTCATCTTCATTCTCTCCGTAGTTCAATAATTATACTTATGTTATGGTGTTTTTTATTTTAAAATTAATCACAAAAAAACCATTAAAATAACAATTAACTAAATCCTTAAATACAATTACCTTCCTAGTGCTTTTTAGTAAAAAAATCATTTCTTCTTATAGAAAAGACTCTTGGATTCACATATTAAGCGCAACATCGTAATGAACGAAGTAAATGAGTGGGGATACCTTTAAATAACTCATTCGGTGTTTTGTAATCTCGTGTTTTACGAGGACGATTATTTAATCGGTTTGCCA
>NZ_CAWQTY010000165.1:0-45353 GCF_963897815.1 Xenorhabdus sp. Sc-CR9 | reverse complement strand
AGTCAAGCGTTTATTTTCGCTCTTTTCCGACTTCCCGCCGCGGCCTGTCTCAGCGCAGCGTCGGTCAGTGGTGGCGCATTATAGGGGGTTTTCCGCCGCTGACAAGAGTTTTTTTCAAAAAAATTACCGACAGCTGATTATTACGGCAAATCTCACTTAAATTGGTAGTTTTTTCAGCACAGGGAAGCCATATTCACGTAAAACGGGACGCAAAGCTTCACTATTTGCTTCTATTTTTGTGCAATAAGCCAAGTTATTTTCAGTTGTTAAAAACAAATCACCCTTATTTTTAACCAACCATGCCGTTCGGCGAGCAATTGCAATCCCTGAATCAACTAATCTTGTTCCAGCGGGTAAAATTTGCGAGAGTTCTTCTGCTAACAGGGGAAAATGAGTGCAACCCAAAATGACAGTATCCGGTGGTTCTTTCATTCTCAGCCATGGCTTCAATATTTTTTCCAACTCTTCTAGTGGAACATCATTGCCGTGCAACTTCCTCTCAGCCAATTCTACCAATTCAGCAGATCCTATTGAATGTATCTGACAATCTGTAGCGAATCGGGTAATTAATTCTTTGGTATAGTCACGATTCACTGTAGCACGTGTCGCCAATAAGCCCACAATACGGTTACAACTCAGTTTTGCCGCTGGTTTGATTGCAGGAACAACACCAACAACAGGAAAGGGAAAGCGTTCGCGTAAAGTGGGTAAACTGACTGTACTGGCAGTATTACAGGCGATAACAACAACTGCCAAAGGATGTTTTTTTTGAATAATATCAACAATATGAACAACCCTTTCGATAATCACTTCAGCTGTTTTTTCGCCGTAAGGAAATGCTTCATTGTCGAAAGCATATATATAGTGGAGCCCCGGCAACACCTGTAGGACCTCTTGATAGACAGATAAACCACCCACTCCGGAATCAAAAACCAGAATCGTTGGACGGGCGGTCTTATTTAAATCAGAAGTTGTAGCTGCCGGTGAGGTAGTATTCTCTTCCTGGAGTGCGATAGCCATAGGCTGTCTCATAATTTTTATCAAACAGATTAGCTATTTTAGCACGAATTATAAGGTGGTCAGTGATTGGATATGAGGCGTTGATGTCCCATAGACTTACACCTGCCAATTTCACTGTTTTCGGAGGGAACACACTATAATCTTGGTCATAACGCTTACCAATATATTGATAAGTTATCCCCCAATCAACATTGAAAGTTTCCCAGTCTAATTGGTATTTAACTTGCTGTTTAGCTCTGCGAGTTAATTGCTGGTCATTGCCATCACGCGGATCAACATACTGTAATGTGAGTTGATGTTGGAATATGCCAGTATCTATTGTTCCCGTCCACTCAACACCTTTTATTTTAGCCTTACCAATATTTTCATAACGGTCATTGGTAAAATTTATCAACTGTTCAATTTCATTATGATAAACAGACAAACGCCAATTCAGTGGATCTGTCAATCCTTCAATACCACCTTCCCATTGTTTACTTTTTTCTGGTTTAAGGCTTTCATTGCCCCATTGGCTATAAAGTTGGTTCAAAGTCGGAGCTTTGAACGCTGTCCCATAGGCAACGATGAAACGATAACCATCAAGGAATTCCCAGCTCGCTCCAGTTTGCCATGTTGTATTCCAATCATATTCAGAATGATTATCTGAACGCACTGCTCCTTCCAATGTGAAATCATGAATTCTTTGCTGTGCCGTTAAGTACAATCCTGTGTTATCGACATCTTTTTGGACGGGGATATTATTGGAACCTGCGGCAACCGATTCCCGCTTCCAATCCACGCCACTACTGATCGCTCTATGGCCTACTTGCCATAAGTTTCCCCACTGAACATTGTATTGTTTGGAATCACTCAAGCTGGTCGCTTTACCATAACGTCCATAGTCAGGAGCATGGTTGTAATCTTTTACATGACTGTAACTGGCAATTAGTTGTGAAGAATAAATACCTTGGTTAAATTGAATTCCAGCATCATAAGTACGGCTGAATAATTCGCGAGTATCGGTATCGCCGATACTCCATGCATCATAAGCTGTCCGGTTATTAAACCCATAGGTTCGAGCAAATCCACTAACTTGCTCATTTATTTTATGATCTATTTCCAGCCACAGCATTTTACTCATAAAGCCATCACGATCCGGCTGACGATACCCTCCTGTTTTACCATCAACAATCACATCAAACCCTTTGGTATAGGTATAGCCTGCCGCCGCTGTTAATAAGGTATCCTCACTGAGTTTTTGCTGGGTTGAACCGTTATAGTTCTGATATCCATTCGAACCAATACCGGCATTCAGTGTGGTTCCCCGTTGTTCTCTCTTTGTGATGATATTGATTACACCACCGATGGCATCAGAACCGTATACAGCAGAGCGGGCACCACGGATATATTCTATCCTTTGCACCATTGAGATTGGGATCTGACTAAAATCAGCCGAACCCGTAATACCAGCCTGATTCAAACGAATACCATCCACCAGCACCAGAGTATGATTTGAGTTTGTGCCACGAACAAATAAGGATGAATGTTGCCCAATGCCACCATTCTGTGCAATATCAACACTCGGCAAACGGCGTAAAACATCGACTAAGCTACTGGATTGCCAATTATCTATATCTTCACGAGTCACTACCGTCATTGGTGCTAACACTGAAGAAATCGGCTGTTTAAAACGATTGGCTGTAACGACTATCGGATCTTGATTATCCGCAACTGCAACATGACTCCAGCCAGAAAACACGGCCACAGACACAACAGAAAAAAGGATATGTCTTTTATTTATCATAAGATTTGTGATGAGAGGATGTGTGGTATCTAACTTTTATGCATCCAATATGCACCTAACTATAAAGGGTCATGCTACGATGAAGATCTTAAGGTGTCCAGAACCCTTCTCCATCAAAAAAAGAAGCTGATAAACCAGAAAACTGGACATCCTTTGCGCTTCCCCTACAATGCCGCTCGGAAATTTTTCTTAACGCGACCATACGAGAACCAGATAATGCAGAATGCTTTGCCAACGGAAAATTATGAAAATCAATTGATGGAGAAGGCCCACCGCCTAAAAGGAATGATGGCTCCCTTTAGCGCCCCTGAGCCTGAAGTTTTCCGTTCCCCTGCATCACATTACAGAATGCGGGCAGAGTTCCGTATCTGGCATGAGGAAGATGACCTCTACCACATTATGTTTGATCAGCAGACCAAGCAGCGTATCCGCATCGATCAGTTTCCAGTTGCCAATCAACTCATCAACAGCATGATGCAGGCCATCATTGCGGGTGTAAAAGATAACTCAATATTACGCCACAAACTGTTTCAGATAGATTACCTTTCCACTCGTAGCAACAAAATCATTGTCTCCCTGCTTTACCATAAAAAACTGGATGATGAGTGGCGTGAACAGGCAATCGTTCTGCGTAGCCAATTAATGGCAAAAGGTTTTGATGTCCAACTTATCGGACGCGCAGCAAAAACCAAAATCATGCTCGACCATGATTATATAGATGAAGAATTATCTGTTGCTGGTAACACCATGATTTATCGTCAGGTTGAAAACAGCTTTACGCAACCTAATGCCAGCATCAATATTCATATGTTGGAGTGGGCAATTGATATCACCAAAGACTCAAAAGGCGACCTGCTTGAGCTGTATTGTGGTAATGGCAATTTCTCTCTGGCACTGGCGCAGAATTTCGACCGAGTACTGGCAACGGAAATTGCTAAGCCTTCAGTTGCTGCCGCACAATTTAATATCACAGCAAATCAGATTGATAATGTACAAATTATCCGTATGTCAGCGGAAGAATTTACACAAGCGATGAATGGCGAGCGGGAGTTTAACCGACTACAAGGGGTTGATTTAAAAAGTTATCAATGTGAAACCATCTTTGTTGATCCTCCGCGCAGTGGATTGGATGAAGAAACCGTCAAAATGGTTCAAGCGTACCCACGTATCCTGTATATTTCCTGCAATCCAGAAAAGCTCTGCCAAAATCTGGAAACACTGACACAAACCCACAATGTCAGCAAACTGGCACTTTTTGATCAGTTTCCTTATACCCACCATATGGAATGCGGTGTACTGCTCGAAAAAAGAGGCTAGTCGTCATCAAACTGTCCAAAAACAAAAACGCCACAGAGCTATTCTTGTGGCGTTTTTGTTGAACCATGGGGCCAGAAACTATCAGTTTTGGCTTTCTGACGTCAGTATCGCCTGCTGTTTACGCCCTTTCACCTTTAGGTAAATCCAGAATACCAGTGCAGTACCAATGACAACAGGAAAGAAATTAGAGCCAATTTCCGGATATTCCATCCGAATAAATGCGCTGTACATGAACATTCCTAAAAAGAAACATCCTATCGTGAGTTTTGGTAATCCTTCAGCCATTGGATAATTCAAATAACGTTGATGGAGACAATACAGAGAAAGTACCAGTGCAATAATTGGAAAAATGGAAAAAGAAATATAAGAATTGAAAAATGTTGAGAAAGTTCCGTGTGTTGCCAGACCAACGATAAGAGCCAGCAACATTGTGCTTTTATCTTGGCGGTATTGTTCCATCGTATTATTCTCCTTTTATTATTCAGAAGGTTTAGGGATCGTTTTTAGGGACAGTGTTTTTTTCTTGCTCACGACGATACCAATAATAAGCGCCTTTGGAAATCATGCGGAGTTGTAAAACTAAACGTTCTTCGAGACGGCATCTTTTCTCCTCATCAATATCCAACGCTTCTGCGCCTGCGCTGAATACAATGGTTACCATCGCCTCGGCTTGTATTTCAGTAAAATGACGTGGCATATGACTCGCTTGCTCGAGGTAGTCTGCCAGTTCAGCAATAAAATGTTGGATTTCTCGTGCTACAGCCGCACGAAATTCAGCCGATGTGCCAGAACGTTCACGCAGCAGCAGGCGGAATGCATTAGGGTTGTTGCCGATGAATTCCATAAACGTTGAGACAGACGTTCGGATGACACTGCCACCCTTTGCAATACGCTGGCGAGCCTGACGCATCAATTGGCGTAACATCAAACCACTTTCGTCCACCATCGTCAGCCCTAACTCATCTACATCCCGAAAATGACGATAGAAAGAAGTCGGTGCAATACCCGCTTCCCGAGCCACTTCCCGCAGACTCAAGCTAGTGAAACTGCGTTCAGCACTAAGTTGACTGAATGCCGCTTCAATCAGGGAGCGACGGGTTTTTTCTTTCTGTTTTGCTCTGATGCCAGTTACGTTACTCACAACAATCCTGATCTGTCTCAACTCGATAATGGGGCAAATATAACAGATTCTGCTTAGTTTGCTGTGATTGTTCTCTTAAAGATATTATTCGGGGTTTTTCTATTTTATTTTTAAACAATGAGATAAAAACCATATGCTCATTGGGTTATTACTCCAACTAATGTTAAGATAGAGTTGTTATTTTGTGTAAAAACAGGTCATTCCTCTATGCAATATACTCATTTTGATGCCATTGTGATTGGCTCTGGTCCCGGTGGGGAAGGAGCAGCAATGGGGTTAGTGAAACAAGATAAAAACGTTGCAGTGATAGAACGTTATAATAATGTCGGTGGTGGATGTACCCATTGGGGAACTATTCCGTCGAAAGCTCTCCGTCATGCCGTCAGCCGTATTATCGAATTTAATCAAAATCCCCTCTACAGTGATAACTCCCGCATTCTTCGTTCCTCATTTTCTGAAATACTGCGCCATGCTGAAGTCGTTATTAACCAGCAAACCAAAATGCGCCAAGGGTTTTATGAACGCAATCGGTGCCGAATGTTTTCTGGAGAAGCAACACTTATTGATGAGCATCGGGTGAGTGTGCGTTATGCCGATGATAGTGTTGACGTATTGAGTGCGGACAAAATCATCATTGCCACTGGTTCCCGCCCTTATTGCCCTCCTGATGTCGATTTTACCCATTCCCGTATTTATAACAGCGATACCATACTGCAACTGGATCACGAACCGCGCCACGTGATTATTTATGGTGCAGGGGTGATTGGCTGTGAATATGCTTCTATCTTCCGGGGATTAGGTGTTAAGGTTGATTTGATCAATACACGTGATCACCTGCTCTCTTTCCTTGATCAAGAGATGTCTGATGCCTTGTCCTACCACTTCTGGAATAGTGGCATTATCATCCGCCACAATGAAGAATACGAAAAGATTGAAGGTGTTGATGATGGTGTGATTGTTCACATGAAATCCGGCAAGAAAGTTAAAGCAGACTGCCTTCTGTATGCCAATGGCCGAACGGGTAATACAGATACGTTAGGGTTGGAAAATGTCGGATTGGAAACAGATAGCCGGGGCTTACTCAAAGTTAATCGCGTCTACCAAACCAGCAATAAAAATATCTACGCAGTTGGTGATGTCATCGGTTACCCGAGTTTAGCTTCAGCAGCCTACGATCAGGGTCGCATTGCGGCAAAAGCAATGACGACAGGAGAAGCTGATCTGCATTTGGTGGAAGATATCCCAACAGGGATTTATACCATTCCTGAAATCAGTTCTGTTGGCAAAACAGAGCAGCAACTGACCTCAATGAAAATTCCTTATGAGGTAGGACGTGCTCAATTCAAGCATCTGGCAAGAGCACAGATTGCAGGTATGAATGTCGGCAGTATCAAGCTCCTGTTCCACCGTGAAACAAAACAGATTTTGGGTATTCATTGTTTTGGCGAGCGGGCCGCAGAGATCATTCATATCGGTCAGGCCATAATGGAACAAAAAGGTGAAGGCAATAATATCGAATATTTCGTTAATACAACCTTCAACTATCCAACAATGGCCGAAGCTTACCGTGTTGCAGCACTCAATGGGTTAAATCGGTTATTTTGATATTTTTCCGAGTTCGTCTAAATAATTACCCATTTTAGTTCGGATCGCCTCTGCCAATTGCTCATAGCGACCACGCAGAGGTGAACCGGGACGATAAACCAATATAACTGAACGTTGGGGTTCCGGCTCTTTGCATTCCAGATAACAAATACCATCACGCTTACCCTCTTTTGGAACTGCTAAGGCAGGCAGCAAGGTAATACCACTCCCTGCGGCCACCATATTCCGCAGCGTTTCCAGACTGGTTGCCCTGAAATGCATATCTTCTTTAGCGCCGGCCTGAAAACAAAACCCCATCGCTTGATCACGCAAACAGTGCCCATCTTCCAGCATTAATAATCTCTCACCGGACAGTTCATTCATGTTGATTTGAGTTCTCTCTGACCACTTATGGCCTTCATACACCGCTAATTTCATCGACTCCTCAAAAAGCGGTACCTCAATAAATGCTTCTGTTTCTTTCACCAGAGCCAAAATCACGCAATCAAGCTTTCCACTATCTAACTGTGCCAGCAGGTTTTGGGTTTGAGCTTCATGCAGGTACATTTCCAATTTAGGAAATAATTTATGCAGTGCAGGAATGATAAGAGGCAGGAGATAGGGACCGACTGTCGGAATAAGGCCAATATGCAGCGGCCCAGACATACTTTCGCCTTGAAGGGAAGCCATCTCCTGCAAGACCTTCACTTCCCGCAATACGGTTTTGGCCTGTTCCACCAGCAACATACCCTGTTGGGTAAATAATACCTTGCGGCTCGTGCGCTCCAACAGCATCACGCCCAACCCATCCTCCAGCTTGCGGATTTGCCCGCTCAGTGTTGGTTGGCTGACATGACAGGCATCAGCAGCTCGACGAAAGTGCCGGTATTCAGCAAGTGCTACAAGGTATTCCAGATCGCGGATATTCATTCCCAACCTCAGCATTTGATATCAATGATAGTATTGATCAATGAATCATTATATCCACGAGAAGAAAAAACTATCAACCAATGGTAATTATTCGTGTTTTTATCTAAATCGCTGCTTCGCCTGAACAATCGCTTGCTTCACTTGTTCATGTGCAACCCCTCCTTTTGCCAGACGCTTATCCAGACAAGATTGCAGTGATAAAACGTCATAAACATCCACAGAAATGGCATCACTGAATTTTTGCAATTCAAGCAGAGAAAACTCTTCCAGCGCCTTACCGTTAGCAATGGCAGCCACTACAGTTTCACCGACGATATGGTGTGCTTCACGAAATGGCACGCCTTTTGCGACCAGATAATCGGCTAATTCAGTCGCATTTGCATACCCTTGCTTTGCCGCCTCTTCACAACGAGCCTGTTTTACTTGAATGCCATCCAACACCAGCGCCGCCATATGCAGGCAATCCAGCCATGTATCCAGTGCATCAAACAAGCCTTCCTTATCTTCCTGCATATCTTTATTGTAAGCGAGGGGAAGCCCTTTCAGCGTCATCATCATCCCCGTCAATGCCCCCTGAACCCGTCCACACTTGCCACGAATAAGCTCCAATGCATCGGGATTTTTCTTTTGTGGCATCAAGGAAGAGCCGGATGTCACTCGATCTGACAATTCAACAAACCCTGCTTCCCCACTGTTGAAGAAAATCAAGTCTTCCGCAAAACGGGAAAGATGAATCATGCTAATACTTGCACCTGACAACAGCTCCAAAACATGGTCGCGATCAGAAACACTGTCCAGACTGTTGCCTGTCGCCGAAGCAAAACCAAGCCATGATGCCAATTGTTCCCTATCGATATCATAAGCAGTTCCAGCCAGCGCACCACATCCCAACGGGCTGACGTCCAACCGTTTCAGTGCATCTTGCAAACGACTTTCATCACGGGCCAACATTTCCACATAAGCAAGACACCAATGAGCAAACGTGATGGGTTGCGCCCGCTGCAAATGGGTATAACCCGGCATTACTGCATCCTGATTATTCTCAGCCGTGCTCACTAACGCCTGTTGCAACTCGACAAGTGCTTTCTGAATATGGGCAATCTGATCTTTGCACCATAATTTCAGATCAGTTGCGACCTGATCGTTACGGCTTCTCCCCGTGTGAAGTTTTTTACCCAAATCTCCCACTTTCCCGATAAGTTGCCCTTCTACCCAACTATGAATATCTTCCGCATCGCTTTGTAAAATGGCCTTGGGGTTGGTTCGCACTTCATCCAATAGCTCGTTCAAAGCCAGTTCCAGCTTTTGTTGCTCTCCTGAAGTTAATACTCCTACCGTAACTAGTGCTTTTGACCATGCTACCGAGCCTACAATATCCTGCTCTGCCAAACGATAATCAAAACGCAGTGAATCGTTGAATTGCTTGAACTGCTGATCGGCTTCCTGACTGAAACGCCCGCCCCAAAGTGCCATAATATCGTTCCTGTTCTATACCCGTCGTCTTTCAAGTTGCTGCTTTGTTGGCCGCGCTGCATCTTGAAATCCATTGGGTATGTCTAATTACTGTTGATTGCCAAGAATTGGTTATCACTATTTTGTGCTGTTCAGCGCACGAATGCGTGAAGAAAGCGAATACAGGCGGATAAAACCTTCGGCATGACTGTGGTCATACACCTCATCTTCACCAAAAGTGGCGAACTCTTCAGAATAGAGGCTATAGGCAGATTTTTTCTGCACAGCTGTCACCTGTCCTTTATACAGTTTCAGAACAACTTCACCGCTGACACTGACAGCCAATGTTTCAGCTGCGGCTTGAATTGACCGACGCAACGGAGCAAACCAGCGTCCATCATAGACAACATAAGACATCTCCAATCCCAACTGCTGACGCCATTTGAAGCTATCGCGATCCAGAACCAACTGTTCAATGCCACGCAACGCTTCCATCATGATGGTTCCCCCCGGTGTTTCATAACAACCACGGGATTTCATGCCCACCAAACGGTTCTCTACAATATCAATCCGGCCAATGCCATGCTTAGCCCCCAACTCATTCAGCGCGTTAAGACACTGATACGGTGAGAATGCCTGACCGTTCACACCAGCCACTTCACCTTTTTCAACTGTCACCGTGACATATTCTGGTTCATTCGGTGCATCTTCGGGTTCTGCTGTCCATACCCAACAATCTTTATTGGCTGCATTCCATGTGCTTTCCAAAACACCACCTTCGGTTGAAATGTGCCATGCGTTTTCATCACGGCTATAGATTTTTTCCAGCGTCGCGGTCGTGGGGATATCACGCACTTTCAGGTAATCCAGCAGTGCCTCACGGGAACGCAAATCCCATTCCCGCCACGGGGCAACCACTTTCAGATGTGGTGCCAGCGCGGTATACGTGCTTTCAAACCGAACCTGATCATTACCTTTACCGGTTGCACCGTGGGCGACAGCATCCGCTCCCACTTTCAGCGCGAGTTCAACCTGAGCCTTGGCAATGATTGGGCGAGCCATTGATGTGCCAAGCAAATAGCTACCTTCATATAACGCACCCGTTTTCAGCACGGGATAAACATACTCTTTGATAAACTCTTCACGCAGATCGACAACGTGACATTCAGAAGCACCGGAACGCAATGCTTTCTGCTCCACACCGTCCAAATCTTCACGACTTTGCCCAACATCAGCAACAAATGCGATGACTTCACAATTACCATAATTCTCTTTCAGCCACGGAATAATGGCGGAAGTATCTAAACCACCTGAATATGCCAGAACGATTTTTTTAATATTTTTAGTCATAGAAGTAACCTTTTTAATTACGCCAGAATTCGTGTGCCAACGGGTATGCCATTAAATAAAGCAACCAACTGCTCTGCATGTCGCCAACTCGCAATATCCACGGGTTGCCCAAGTGTTTTTGCCGCATCCAATGCTGCTTTTACTTTCACTATCATGCCGTCGGTAATAATGTCCTGTTCAATTAACTGTTCGATCCTTTCCGCCGTGGCTTCCGGGATTTTTTGACCTTTTCCATCCAGAATTCCGCTGACATCAGACAAAAAAACCAAATCCGCATTTAACACCTGAGCGATGGCAGTTGCCGCCTGATCGGCGTTCACATTCATTAATTCACCATGTTCGGTGATACCGATTGAGCTGATAATCGGTATATAGCCCACATCCAGCAAAATTTTCAGGAGATCGGGTTTCCCCGGCAGCGCTTTTCCTGTGTGCCCAAACTCTTTATCAAGTTGGGATACCGTCACAACGCCTCCGTCTCCCAGACATAACCCAATAGCAGGTAAACGGAGCTTTGTTGCCCATGCCAACAACTTTTTGTTAGCAGTCCCTGCCAATGTGCCTGCAATAATATCGATTTGATCTTCCGGTGTGACCCGCAAGCCCTGCTTCTTCAAAATCGGCAACTGCAATTTCTGCATCAGCTTATCAACCAAACAACCACCACCATGCACAATAATCAGCTGACGTTTATGAGTTTTTCGGTATAACTGCAACGTAGTAAATAACCGCTCCAGCGCTTCTTCATTGTCTAATAACACACCACCCAACTTGATAACTAACGGAACCATCGGCTTTATCCTCTGTCAGTATTAAATTTGTCGGAATCTTAATTTTTCGGAATGAACTTAAAGCAACGCCTGCGTTTCTTCATACCCAAAACGAATATTCATGCATTGCACCGCCTGTGCTGCTGCACCTTTCAACAAATTATCCTCAGCACCCACGATAATCAGATGTTGCCCCTGAACAGCAAAACCAATATCGCAGAACGGCAAACCAACGACAGCTTTCAACGCGGGGAATCCTTCGCTGTATAAACGAACCAGTGGTTTATCGTGATACGCCTGCTGATAAGCTTCACTAACCTGTTCTTCTGTTACACCGGATTTCAATTTGCAGGTGATTGTGGCCAAAATCCCTCGTGAAAAATTGCCCAAATGAGGTGTAAAGATCACTTCAGTGCCTAAATGCGTTGCAATTTCAGGTTGATGACGATGATTAAAAACACCATAAGGCTGCAAACTCACTTCACAAAAGCTGTTGATGATTGATGCCTTCCGCCCTGCGCCGCTGACACCACTGACCGCATTGATGACAGGCCAATGCCCGGTATCCAGTAAATTTTTTTCAAGCAATGGCTTCAATGAAAGTTGGGAAACAGTGGGATAACATCCGGGAACCGCAATCAATCGTGCTTGCTTGATTTTTTCTGCCTGCCACTCTGCCAGCCCGTACACAGCTTGCGCTAACCATGCGGCATTTTTATGCTCGAACCCGTAGTATTTTTTATAAAACTGTGTATTTTGTACTCGGTAGGCACCTGATAAATCAAACACAATACAGCCCGCTTCCAGAAATAACGGTGCAATGTCATGACTGACTTCATGAGCAGTTGCGAGGAAAACCACATCAATACCTTTCGCTGCTTCAAACACATCAGTCAATGGTTGTAAGGACAAATCAAGGATGCCCTTATATTGCGGATGAAGTTTTGAAAAAGGCTTTCCCGCATCTGAACTTTGAGAAGAAACCATCAAGCCGGAGATGTGGACATGGGAATGACGTTGCAGATATGCTGCTAACTCAGCTCCGGTATAACCACTGGCACCAACTATCAATGTATTCAGCATGGGATTTATTCACCTTATTAGTGTTAACCAACAGTGTTAACCAACGATATAATTGCATTTGTATGCAATTAATCTGCATGAATATTGATACTATTATGAGTAAGGGCTGTCAACAGTGAATATGAAATTACCGGCATTTATTAAGTTATATCATCAGCTCATTGCAGCTCCATCTATCAGCGCAAATGATGCTGAACTAGACCAAAGTAATGAAGTTGTTATCAATCTACTGGCGGAATGGCTAAAAGAGATTGGTTTTTCGATTGAAATTCAACCCGTCCCTGAAACCCGGGGCAAATTCAATCTACTGGCAACATTGGGTAGTGGTTCAGGTGGTTTGCTGCTATGTGGTCATACGGATACCGTCCCTTTTGATGAGGGATGCTGGACACAAGATCCATTCACACTGACAGAGCGCGATGGCAAGTTATATGGTCTCGGCACGGCGGACATGAAGGGCTTTTTTGCCTTTATCATTGATGCAGTACGGGATATTGATGTCAGCAAACTGTCTCATCCCCTTTATATCTTGGCTACTGCTGACGAAGAAACATCAATGGCAGGTGCGCGTTATTTTGCTGCCAATGCCAACATTCGGCCTGATTTCGCTATCATAGGCGAACCCACATCATTACAGCCAATCCACGCCCATAAAGGGCATATGGCCCAAGCAATCCGCATAGAAGGAAAATCAGGGCATTCCAGTGATCCGGCACGGGGCGTCAATGCTATTGATCTGATGCACGAGTCCATCACCCAGCTGATAAAACTACGTAATACTTTGCAGGAGCGTTATCACAATCCGGCTTTCGTCATTCCTTATCCCACCATGAATTTCGGTCATATTCACGGCGGAGATGCCGCAAACCGCATTTGTGCCTGCTGTGAACTGCATATGGATATCCGCCCGCTTCCCGGACTGACCTTACAGGATTTGAACGGATTGCTGAATGACGCACTGGAACCCGTGAAACAGCGCTGGCCGGGACGCCTGAGCGTGACAGAACTTCACCCACCCATTCCGGGTTATGAGTGCCCGACAGACCACAAACTGGTTGGCGTGATTGAAAAATTGTTGGGAACAAAAGCGGATACAGTCAATTACTGTACGGAAGCGCCCTTTATTCAGGAACTGTGCCCGACATTGGTCTTGGGACCGGGGTCGATTGAACAGGCGCATCAGCCCGATGAATTTTTGGACATGGCATTTATTGAACCAACAAGAAAACTGCTTTCACAGCTTGTAGAGCATTTTTGTTTGGATGGTGGTTAACTTTCACTACATATAATAACCTCAGTGAGTACATTGAAGCTTTTCGTTTTGTCTCTATTAAGAGTGGGCCGAAAATGATTGGGACCGTGGTCCCAATCCAGACCGCCTGCCGTAATGCTCGTATTGACGCGACCGCCACTCCGATGATGCTGACCGCTGACGTCCTCCTGGCTGACTTTGCTCTCACCGAGTTCCACCTTGCCCTGTGGGCTGCGGATCGCGCCGCCGATCAGTTGGGGTTGTTTGGCCAACGATTTGCAGCGCCACGCCGTTCTTACCGATAATAGCCGATTGTTCGCCACATTCCCATGTGCCACCCCAAACATGAATTTCTTTCCTGATCACTTTGAATATTCCTCATTGGGAATAAGACATTTCTCGATTGACTAAAAACCCAGCTTCAACCATTCTATTTGGACATCTAAACGGATAGACATATAAACATTTAAGCATCTAAACGTAAGCGGATATCACAAAAAAGATCCGATTGTTCACGAGGGCACAGGGTATGAGTTTTTTCCATGCAAATCAGCGAGAAGCGCTGAATCAGAATCTGGCTGAACTTGAAGGGCAGATTCGAGTTTCCTTTGAATTCTTTCCACCCAGCACTGCTGAGATGGAACAAACCCTGTGGAAATCTATTGATCGCTTAAGCAAGCTGAAACCTAAATTTGTTTCCGTCACCTATGGTGCCAACTCTGGTGAGCGTAATCGTACCCACAGCATCATCAAAGGAATCAAAGAAAAAACTGGCCTTGATGCAGCTCCGCACCTGACTTGCATTGATGCCAACCGTGAAGAACTGCGCACTATTGCCCATGATTATTGGCAAAGTGGCATTCGTCATATCGTGGCATTGCGGGGCGATTTACCTAATAATAGTTGTAGACCAGGAATGTATGGTGCTGATTTAGTTGAGCTATTAAAAGAAGAGGCGGATTTTGATATTTCCGTTGCGGCTTACCCAGAAGTACATCCAGAAGCGAAAAGCGCGCAGTCAGACCTGATTAATTTAAAACATAAAATTGACGCCGGAGCTAATCGCGCCATTACCCAATTCTTTTTTGATGTAGAAAGTTATCTCCGTTTTCGTGATCGCTGTGTCGCAACGGGGATTGATGTAGAAATTGTGCCGGGGATTTTGCCTGTCTCGAACTTTCGTCAACTACAACGATTCGCCACGATGACTAACGTCCGCATCCCAAGCTGGATGACCAGAATGTTTGAAGGATTGGATGACGACCCGGAAAGTCGCAATTTAGTGGGAGCATCTATTGCCATGGATATGGTGAAAATTCTCAGTCGTGAAGGGGTGAAGGATTTTCATTTTTATACCCTGAACCGAGCGGAATTGAGTTACGCCATCTGCCATACACTGGGGGTTCGCCCTGCATAATTGCATTGTTTCGTTGTTGGGAAGTTTCGTTGTTGAAAAATGGAAATAAAAAAGCCGAAAAGTTCCCCATCCGGCTTTTATTATTTCCATAAAATCAAATATTAACCTGTATTGCGCATCCCAGCCGCCACGCCCGCAATTGTTACCATCAGCGCCTGTTCAAGGTGCGGATCAAGGTCTTCCTGTTGACGGGAGCGTTGCAACAATTCCGCCTGTAGTACGTTCAACGGATCGGTATATACATTACGCAACGCAATAGATTCCGCAATCCACGGCAAATCCGCCATCAATTGCTCATCCTGCGAGATTGTCAGCACCGTTTTGATATCCTCTGCAAGCTGGTTGCGCAGTTTAATTCCAAGAGGCCACAATTGCGGCTCTACCAAACGTTGGTCGTAGTATTCCGCCAGCCATAAGTCCGCTTTGGCAAACACCATCTCCAGCATGGCAATGCGGGTATTGAAGAAGGGCCAGTTGTGACACATATCGGTTAATGCCGACAGTTTACCTTCGTCAATCACCTGTTGCAGCGCCGCGCCAGCACCCAGCCATGCCGGTAACATCAGGCGGTTTTGTGTCCATGCGAATATCCACGGGATCGCCCGCAGGCTTTCAACACCGCCCGTAGGACGGCGCTTAGCTGGCCGCGAACCCAACGGCAGTTTTGCCAATTCCTGTTCAGGTGTGGCTGCCCGAAAGTAAGGCACAAACTCGGGTTGCTCACGGACGTAATCTCGATACATATCGCAGGAAACATCCGAGAGAGTTTCCATGATCTGGTGCCATTCTGCTTTTGGTTCCGGTGGTGGCAGCAAGTTTGCTTCCAGAATCGCACTGGCATACAACGCTAGACTACTTATCGTCACCTGCGGTAAGCCAAACTTAAACCGGATCATTTCCCCTTGTTCCGTTACGCGCAATCCCCCCTTCAAACTCCCCGGTGGTTGGGAGAGCAAAGCAGAGTGAGCAGGAGCGCCACCGCGACCAATCGAGCCGCCGCGTCCGTGGAACAGAGTCAGCATGACACCTTCTTCTTCACACACTTTGATCAAGGCATCCTGCGCCCGATATTGCGCCCAGGATGCTGCCATCACGCCCGCATCTTTCGCAGAATCAGAGTAACCAATCATCACCATCTGCTTGCCTTTAATCAGATCACGATACCATGCGATACCCAACAGTTGCCGGATAACCATTTCCGCATTGTTCAAGTCTTCAAGGGTTTCAAACAACGGAGCAACAGGCAATGACAATGAGCTGCCCGCTTCTTTCAGCAATAATTTCACTGCCAGCACATCAGAAGGTACTTTCGCCATGGAAATAACATAAGTGGCGATCGCATCTTGTGGCGATTCCGCGATAACTTTACAGGTTTCAAACACCTCTTGAGTTTCTGGGTTTGGCTGCCAATCACGCGGAGTAAGAGGCCGTTTCGAATTCAATTCGCGCAGTAAAAATGCCTGTTTCTCGGCTTCAGGCCAGCTTGCATAATCTCCCATTCCCAAATATTGCGTCAGTTCCGCAATCGCATCGGTATGACGGGTACTTTCCTGCCGAATGTCAATGCGCACCAGACACAAACCAAAGCAACGAATGCGGCGCAAGGTATCCAACAGTTGCCCATTTGCGATAATTTCCATACCGCAGACTTTCAGCGATTGATAACAGGCATACAATGGCTGCCATAACTGTTCGTTATGTAATAATAAATCTGCCGGTGGCAGAACTTGTTCACCTTTAAGGCGTTTCTCCAGATAAGCCAGCGTGTTATTCAATTGTGACCGCAACTGCTTAGCAATCTCACGATAAGGCTCCAGAACCCGATCACCGCCCACCATTTGGCGTAGTTCAGGCGTACACTCAGACATAGAGAGTTCAGAAACTAAAATTTGAATATCTTTCAGGAATAAGTCTGCCGCTTTCCAACGGCTGAGCAGCAAAACATGACGGGTAATTTCAGCAGTAACATTAGGATTACCATCGCGATCCCCGCCCATCCAAGAAGTGAAACGAACCGGCACCGCTTCTACTGGCAAACTATAACCAATGGATTCTTCCAGTTGTTCATTGAACTCACGCAGAAACGCCGGCACACCTTCCCACAAGCTGTTTTCGACAACAGCAAACCCCCATTTTGCTTCATCAATCGGGGTTGGGCGGATTTTGCGGATTTCATCGGTATGCCATGATTGAGCTATCAACTGGCACAGCCGACGCATGATGTTATTGCGTTCGTAATCCGCCAAATCGTCATGATCAAGTTGAGCCAAACAACCATTAACTTCAACCAATTTGTGAATCAAAGTACGACGGGCAATTTCTGTCGGATGAGCCGTCAGAACCAATTCAATTGCCAGCTCATTAACGGCGTTGGCCAAATCATCGTTGCTGAATTGTTTGTCTTTAAGACGATTGAACAATGCTGCCAACGCTACCGGATTACTCGCAGCTTCACCGTGTGGTGAAATGCTGTGATATTGTTCAGCGACATTGGTCAGATTTAAAAATTGGTTAAAAGCACGGGCAACGGGCAGGAGTTCATCATTGGATAAATTTTCCAGTGTCGATAAAAGCTGCTGACGATGGGCCTCATTACCTGCTCGGGATGATTTGGATAGCTTCCTGATCGTTTCAACTTTATCAAGAATATCTTCTCCCAAAGCCTCTTTGATAGTGTTGCCCAGCAACTTACCGAGCATACTGACATTACTTCGCATTGCGGAATATTGTTGATTCATGTGGTTTCTGGCCTTGTGTTGCTGTATGTCACCCATTTAGCCAGATGATTGGCTCAATCGGCATCTACCCTGTTTCTGTTTAAATATTTCATATTTTGCTATCGGGCATAAGAACAGGTTCTTTTGCTCATCTCTATACCCCGTTTTCGAGCTGCGGTTTTATTGGCTGCATCTTGAAATCTATTTAGGTATAGCACTCTATTCATATCAAAAAATAAACAATTTGGGCGGATTTTATGACATTTGATCAAATTTTATTTTTTAGAAGATAATCCGGTTGATTGCCTTGCTTGTACTCAATAAAAGGAATAGTAAGGCGTTTTTTTAATGAATGGATGTGATACAGGCAGGGATAGTACGTCATATCCCTGCCTCAAAATGGGCCGATAGAAACAGTGGCTCTACAAAAGCTGTGACAGGCGATTTAAATCTGATTGGATAGCTCCCGCAGTAACATCTCGCCCCGCACCAGGGCCACGGATCACCAGCGGGTTATCACGATACCATCGGCTTTCTATTGCAAAAACATTATCTCCCGGCAGTAATGAAGCTAGTGGGTGATCATTACGTACCGCTTCCACACCCACTTTCGCCTTACCGCTGATATCAAAACGTGCGACATAACGCAGTACCATCCCCATCTCCCGTGCCGCTTCCAATCGTTGAAGCATCTGTGCATTGACGGCTGCACTGTTTTCAAAGAATTCTTCAACAGAGCCAATGCGCGCTTCTTCCGGCACCAGTGATTCAACACGGACTTGATCAGGTTCTATCTCATAACCCGCTTCGCGCGCCAGAATAATCAGCTTACGCCTCACATCCTGACCAGAAAGATCAATTCTCGGGTCTGGTTCCGTCAATCCCTGCTGCCACGCTTGTTCTACCAAATCACTGAAAGGCACAGAACCATCAAACTGCAAGAACAACCATGATAATGTTCCGGAAAAAATACCGCTGATAGATAAAATCGTATCACCACTTTCCCGTAAATCTCTGACGGAATAGTTAATCGGCAATCCCGCACCAACTGTAGCATTGTATAACCAATGGCGACCTGTTTTTGCAAAGGCATCGCGGATCGAGCGATACGTATTGCTGTCAGAAGAACCGGCAACTTTATTGGCGCTGATAACGTGAAAACCATAACTGGCAAAATCGATATATTCTTTGGCCAATTCTTCACTTGCTGTGACATCCAGTACGACAAGATCGTCATAAGGATGCGCTCTCATCCATAAAAAAAGTGCATCGTCTTCATGTCCAATTGCCTCATCATCAAAGAATGCTAATGCCCTGCCAGCATCAATCCCCTGATAATTCAGTAAACTTCGGCGGCTATCCACAACGCCTGCCAGAATAAATTCAAAATCACTGCGGGCAGAAAGATTTTTCTGTTCGCGGGCAAACAGTTCTAACCAACGTGAACCAATGTTTCCTTTACCAAAGAGTACCAAACCAATACGCTTTTCTGCTCGAAACAGGCTCTGGTGCAATCCCTGAATCACGTGAGAAGTCTGGCTCAGGCGCAAAACGGCAACAAGGCTGATACCCTCTTCGGCATGCCAAATAAATTCAACAGGTTGATCTTTTAGTTGTTGATAAAAACGGTGGCTATGCAACGGATTCTTGCATACCCCCGCTCCCACCAGTGCGACCAGAGACAATCCTTCACGCAAGGAAAGTCTTCCGGGTAAAGCTGCATCCTGTAAAACATCAAGGGCACTGTTTACCACCTCAGAGGTATAACAAAGTTGGATCAAGTTACAATCTGCATGCAGCCCAGTTGCCAACGGCCGAATCTGAGCACGTTTCAGCAGTGAATCAATATCCTTGTAAATTTGTCTGAAATCATGGGCCGAGGAAACATGCAATTCAATCAGGCAAACATCATCATGGCTAGTAACGATTTTCGCTCCGGTCCCTGTCGCCAGTACTCGTTCAATGCGGGTAGAACCCTGTTCCGGCTGATAACTGCAACGCAGTTGCAGATCAATATCGCTGACAGAGACAGGCTGTAATGTTCGGGTATGAAGTACAGGTGCAGCCAGACGCGCCAATTCGCTGGCTTCATCCAAACGCAGCAATGGCAACAGACATGCATCTTTGACTTTGCGGGGATCCGCGCTGTAAACTCCCGCCACATCACTCCAAATTGTGACTTTTTTAGCTCCAGCCAAAGCACCGACCTGTGTAGCAGAATAATCACTGCCATTACGCCCCAGTAATATTGTTTCACCACTTTGATTGCTGGAAATAAACCCAGTGACAACCAAACGCTTATTAGGATTTTGGATCAATAGCTGGCTAAGAAGAGGCTGAGACAAACTGACATCGACTTGCGGCTGGGCAACGCGTTCTGCCCGCAGAAACTGGCGAGCATCCAGCCAGGCACTGGGAATGCCTTTATGATCAAGTACCGCCGCCATCAAACGTGCAGACCAGATTTCACCGTGGCCGACAACTTCTGCGTATGTGATATCTGTAACGGGTTTATCCAGCAGTGCGCTCAACCTTTCCAGATCAGCGATAAACTTTATGACCAGTTCTTCTGCAACGGCTTCTGGCAACAAACCACGGATCAACTCTTGCTGGTAGCGCCGCAACGATTGTTGTATTTGATGTGCTGATATCCGATCACTCTGGCTCAATTTCAACCAATCTATAAGCTGATTGGTTGTACTGCCTGCCGCCGATACCACCATCAAATCACCCGGCTGGCTATAATTCGCCATAATATCCGCAACCCGCTGATAACATTTCACATCAGCTAAACTGCTGCCGCCAAATTTATGTAACTGGCGGCCAGATTCCGCCCCCGCTGTTGCCAGTGCACTCATGATTAATGATTACCTCGTTGCCGCTGCCTGAAACGCATTATCCAGATCAGTAATTAAATCCTGACTATCTTCAATTCCTACAGAGACACGAAGAAGCAAATCCGTAATCCCTGCCTGAACCCTAGCTTCTGCCGACATCCCCGCGTGTGTCATCGTTGCAGTATGAGAAATCAACGATTCCACGCCTCCGAGAGATTCAGCCAGAGTAAATAATTTTAACGCAGATAAAAAACGACGCATGGTCTGTTCATCACCATCCAGTTCGAAACTCAGCATCGCCCCAAAACCTTTTTGCTGTTTGGCGGCTATTGCATGCCCCGGATGGTTTTTCAACGCCGGATAGTAGAGCTTTTTCACTTGCGTCTGCTGTTGCAAATAATCCGCGATGACAGCCGCATTATTTTGTTGGAGTAACACACGGGCAGACAAAGTACGAATGCCACGCAATAACAGATAACTGTCAAACGCGCCCGCTGTCACACCAATATTGTTGGCCCACCATGCCAAATCTTCCGCAATTGCCAGTTCTTTGGCGATAACTGCCCCGGCAATCAGATCAGAGTGCCCATTCAAATATTTCGTGCAAGAATGAACCACGATGTCAGCCCCTAAATCCAGTGGCTTTTGCAACACTGGACTTAAGAAGGTGTTATCCACAATAGTCAACGCCCCAATCTCATGCGCTAATTTACAAATGTGTTGAATATCAACAATCCGCAGCAATGGATTACTGGGGGTTTCAATCAGTACCAGTTTTGGCTTTTGTGCCAACGCCAGTTTAAGGGCATTCTCATCCGCCTGATCAACAAAAATGACATTGTATGCCCCACGCTTACTCAAGCTATCAAATAAACGGTAACTGCCACCATAACAGTCATGGGGCGCTACTAATAAATCGCCCGGTTTCAGGAATACAGTGCACAACAGGTGGATGGCAGACATGCCGCTGCTCGTCATAACTGCTCCAGCACCACCTTCCAGTTCTGTCAGAACCTGTTGGACAACATCACGCCCCGGATTGCCACGCCGGGAATAATCGTGCGTTCTGGGTTCATTGAAACCAGTAAAATTATAGGTACTGGAAAGATAAATAGGCGGAACCACACAACCATATTGTTCATCAGTATTTAAACCGCTGTGAACCGCAACGGTCGCTTGCTTACATCCCATGAACTTTACCCATCGTCATTATTATTGGTGTCACGCAAGGATAACGACTGGCAAGATAGACGTCAATACATCTAGACATCCAAAATCATTTGCGGTTTAATACGGCAACTCAATGATTACTTTCATGCCTTATATTTCTTCTGGTTATATTTTATGAGTTCGTGCGGCTGGAGCGATATAGTCGATAGTCTAATTATGCTAGACTACCGTATTACCAACATGAAAACAGATCAGAAAAATATATTAACTTCTGATTTTAATTACTTGATTCAAGAACTATTTAAGGTATCTCATGGCTGAGTGGAATGGTGAGTATGTCAGCCCTTATGCTGAACATGGCAAAAAAAGTGAACAGGTCAAAAAAATTACGGTTTCAATCCCATTGAAGGTATTGAAGATCCTGACAGATGAACGTACCCGTCGTCAGGTGAATAATTTGCGTCATGCAACAAATAGCGAATTGCTGTGTGAAGCGTTTCTCCATGCGTTCACTGGACAGCCTCTGCCTGACGATAATGATTTACGCAAAGAACGTCATGATGAAATCCCTGAAGCAGCGAAAGTTATGATGCGTGAACTCGGCATTGATCCTGAAACATGGGAATATTGATAACAAAAACGCCCAATGCAAAACATTGGGCGTTTTTGTTTCAACTATCCTGCCTGTATTGATTACAAGCAGAGAAAAGTCATTACTTCTTAGCACCTGGAACGCTGAAACGTTTGTTAAAGCGATCAACACGACCACCAGTCGCAACATCACGCTGCTTACCGGTGTAGAACGGGTGGCATGCACCACAAACGTCCAGGTTCAGGCTGTGACCTACGGTAGATTTGATTTTCATAATATTACCGCAAGAGCAAGACGCAGTAACTTCTTCGTATTTAGGATGAATACCTTTTTTCATGGGGGAAACCTCTGTGTAAGGCCGTGTCGCTATCCAGCCGTGTTGCCGCCAGACACCACACGTCGTGTTGATAAAAAAAATAAGTATCGGTAATTTCTATACCAAAGGCGGCGGATCATACAGAATATCGGTTTATTGCGCAATGAAATCCGCCGCTTTGCTATGATACCCTTACCATTATAATTTTTTCGCCACGTTTTATCTGGTCATTAATCATTCGGAAATCGCCTTATGACAGTTGTTCAGGTTGTGTTGCCTGTCCCCCTAGCCCGCGCTTTTGATTATTTGTTACCCACAGGGGTACCGTTGCCAGCTATCGGTGTCCGTGTCCTCGTGCCTTTTGGCAAGCGTAATGCCATTGGTGTTGTCATTGCTATCGCAGACAGCAGCGAATTTCCTCCTGAACAACTAAAGTCAATTTTTTCTGTCCTCGATACAGAGCCACTTTTTCCTGACGATCTCTGGCAATTGCTCCTATGGGCTGCCAGCTATTATCACTATCCTCTGGGAGAAGTTTTGTTTCATGCCATGCCTGTTTTGCTACGTCAGGGGAAAAATGCAGAATTTGCTCCACTTTGGCAGTGGCAGGTGACCGAAGCAGGCCGGGAGCTACCTATTGAACAACTCAAACGTTCTGCCAAACAGCAGCAGGCTCTGGCCACTTTGCGCCAAAATCCTATTTATCGCCACCAAGTTTCTGAGTTGGAATTAAGTGAAAGCGCATTACAATCACTGAAAAAGAAAGCACTGATAGATCTGCACCCAATACAACCAGAAGCAGAAAACTGGCATGCATATTTTGAAATTATCGGAGAGCGGTTAAAGCTCAATACAGAACAGGCTACTGCAGTAGGTGCTATCCGTGCAGAAGATAAAACTTTTTCTCCGTGGCTGCTTGCGGGTATCACTGGATCAGGAAAAACTGAAGTCTATCTCAGTGTGCTGGAAAATATTCTTGAACAGGGCAAACAAGCGCTGATTCTGGTACCCGAAATAGGACTAACCCCACAAACTATCCGTCGGTTCCGAGAGCGTTTCAATGCACCTGTTGATGTTCTGCACTCAGCTTTAAATGACAGTGAACGTCTGGCGGTTTGGCTGCGGGCGAAACGGGGGGAAAACGCTATCGTCATCGGGACGCGCTCTGCTTTGTTCACCCCCTTTTATCACCTGGGGGTTATCATCATTGATGAAGAACATGATAGCTCTTACAAACAACAAGAAGGCTGGCGCTATCACGCTCGTGATCTGGCTGTATTCCTTGCCAAAAAAGAGAATATCCCAATTATTATGGGCACAGCCACACCCGCACTGGAGACGTTATACAATGTTCAACAGAACAAATATCGTCAACTGACACTAACCAAGCGGGCAGGCCATGCCCAACCTGCAACCCAGCATTTGCTTGATTTGAAAGGATTGCCACTCACCGTTGGTTTATCACAACCGCTTATCAACCGCCTCCGCGAACACCTCAAGGCTGATAATCAGGTCATTCTGTTCCTGAACCGTCGTGGTTATTCTCCCGCCTTGCTCTGCCATGAATGCGGCTGGATAGCAGAATGCCGACGCTGTGAACACTATTACACCCTGCACCAAAACCACCGTCACTTGCGTTGCCATCATTGTGACAGCCAACGCGCGATCCCGCGTCAATGCCCGCAATGCGGCTCCACTAACTTAATTCCGGTCGGTCTGGGTACTGAACAACTGGAAGATGGCATAACAAAACTGTTCCCCAATATTCCAGTCACCCGCATCGACCGTGATACCACCAGCCGTAAAGGTGCGCTGGAACAGCAACTTGCTGAAGTACACCAAGGCGGAGCACGAATTTTGATTGGCACCCAAATGCTGGCAAAAGGTCATCATTTCCCTGACGTTACACTCGTTGCTTTGCTTGATGTTGATGGTGCCCTGTTTTCTGCCGATTTTCGGGCAGCAGAACGGTTCGCCCAACTCTATACCCAAGTCTCCGGTCGGGCAGGACGGGCCGGAAAACGGGGAGAAGTTGTCCTTCAAACCCACCATCCTGAGCATCCGCTTTTACAAGTAATGCTGGAAAAAGGCTATGATGCCTTTGCCCAACAAGCAATGGAAGAACGGCAACAAGTCCATCTGCCACCTTTTTCCAGCCACATCTTGCTTCGTTCAGAAGATCATGACAATCAGCAAGCGTCCGCATTTTTACAGCACATGCGCCAACTGTTTGAACATCACCCACAGCGTGATGACTATTTGTGGATCATGGGACCAGTACCGGCATTACAAGCCAAGCGAAGCGGTCGTTACCGCTGGCAATTGATGATTCAACACCCTTCGCGCATTTTCCTCCAGAAAATGATGTCGGCTATCTATCCGCAAATCACCACTCTGCCACAAGCTCGCAAAGTGAAATGGAACATTGATGTTGATCCCATTGAAGGTTGATAACAGAAAACCGTGACTCAATAACAGAAATAGAAAATTGCGCATCGTCGCAAAGCGACAAAATTGGACAGAACATTTTTGGAAAAATAGAGACAATTATTTCCTTGATTTGCGAAGTATCTCTAAGAAATGATTCATATCACACTTTTTATGTAAACAAAGTAACGGATTGGTCTATTAATCAGTTTAAAATGAAATTATTAATATGACTGTAGAAAACAATCCGCCAGTACTTCCTGCTCAGCACTCAAAAATGTCTGCTCAGGGATGTCTGGCGTTTTTTTAGCAGCCGGAGAGCAATCGTTTAGCTGCCTGTAGAAAGTGAGGAGTGGACTATGGAAAAAAAGAATTGCGCGTTGGCAACCATGAAAGATGTTGCCAAAGTAGCTGGTGTTTCTACCGCAACTGTATCAAGAACTCTTATGAATCCTGACAAGGTTTCTGCCCGTACCCGCCAAAAAGTCGAGAATGCCGTATTAGAAGTCGGTTACTATCCCCACAATCTTGCCAAGAACTTACGGCGCAATGAATCCAGAGCGATTTTGGTTATCGTACCGAATATCAGTGATCCTTTTTTTAACGAAGTTATTCGCGGCATTGAAGAAACCGCAGCAGAGCATGGTTATTTGGTACTGATTGGCGATTGCAAACATCAGCAACAGCAAGAGCACGCCTTTATCAACCTTCTGATTACAAAACGCATTGATGGTATGGTGCTGCTGGGTTCAAATATTCCTTTCGATGTTTCCAAAGAAGAACAAAAAAACCTGCCGCCCATGGTCATGGCCAATGAATTCTCACCAGACCTGGAACTGCCGACGGTCCATATTGACAACCTGACAGCCGCTTTCAATGCCACCCATCATTTGCAAAAACTGGGACACAAACGCATTGCCTGTATTACAGGGCCTGACACCATGCCATTGTGCCACTATCGACTGCAAGGCTATATTCAGGCATTGCGGCGCACAGGTGAAGACATTCGCGAAGAATATATCGTCTGTGGGGATTTTACCCACGAAAGCGGCGCTACCTTAGCGGAAAATCTGCTGACTTTGCCAACGCCACCAAGCGCTATTTTCTGTCATAGTGATGTCATGGCAATGGGTGCAATGTGGCAAGCTAAAAAAATGGGATTAAAATTACCGGAGGATCTTTCTGTTGTTGGTTTTGATAATTTAAAACTAGCTCAATATTGCGAACCGGCTTTAACCACAGTAGCGCAGCCTCGTTATGAAATTGGGCACCACTCCATGCTTTTATTGCTGGAACAACTTCAGGGGCGCCTGGTTTCCAAAGGTTCAAGATTATTGGATGCCGAATTGACCATTCGTGAGAGTACTTGTTCGCCTAAAAGCTAGGCAAATAATCACAGGTTAAGTAACATTAGTTATCCATTCCTTAATTTTAAATAACTCAGTGAATTAAACAGTGGCACAACGAGATTATGTAAGTCGCGGGCGTACCAATCCCCGTCAGAAAAGTACTGGTAAGAAAAAAAATCAGTCTCAAGGATTACCCAAAACTACATTAGCCGTTGCTGTGGCCTTGGTGGTCGTCTTTATTGGTGGTCTTTATTTCATCGTACAGAACAAGAAAGAAAGTGTGCAAAATGAGCCACAACCTTCTCACCAAACCAAAGGTCATGGCCTGCCACCAAAACCAGAAGAGCGCTGGAGTTATATCAAAGAATTAGAAAATAGGCCTGTTAATGAGACTTCAATACAAGATCCTGCTGTGCTCTTGAACCGACCGTTAAATCAAGCAACTCAACTTACGGCAGAACAGAAGCAGTTACTTGAGCAAATACAGACAGACATGCGTCAGCCGCCTATTTCATTGAAAGAAGTGCCTTATAACAGTGAACCCATCCCACGCTCACATGTAATAATTAATCCTCCTGCACAAGAAAATACCCAAAAGCAGCCAGAACAATCTGTGCAATCTTCACCAGAGCAAAAACCGGCATCAAATGGGTCCAAGTTGATGCTACAATGCGGCTCTTTCAGAGCGATGGGACAGGCTGAATCCGTCCGCGCCAGCCTTGCATTTGCAGGCATTGAAAGCCAGATTACCACCAAAGACAATTGGCACCGCGTTGTACTGGGTCCTTACAAAAACAAGGGTGACGCTGAAAAAATGCGCAATCGTGTTGCAGATGCAGGTGTATCCGGCTGTATTCTCCGCCCTGCTGGGGGTTGAAAAATCAGAAAATTCCCCCATCTTACATAGCTAATAACCTACATACGGTGCTTTTCTCAGCAAAATTACAGGCAATTGCGGGAACACAGGCCAATGTTCCGTGTGTACCATATTTTATTTTGTAACCAGGGGCTAACTCGTGACTACAATCGTAAGTGTTCGCCGTAATGGCAAAGTCGTCATCGGTGGTGATGGACAAGCAACAATGGGTCATACCGTTATGAAAGGCAATGTCCGCAAAGTGCGTCGCCTTTACAATGACAAAGTCATCGCGGGTTTTGCCGGCGGTACTGCTGATGCTTTCACGCTATTCGAATTATTTGAACGAAAACTGGAAATGCATCAAGGACACCTGACCAAAGCGGCCGTTGAACTTGCCAAAGACTGGCGAACCGATCGCATGCTACGCAAGCTGGAAGCCCTGCTTGCAGTCGCAGATGAAAATGCTTCTTTGATTATTACAGGTAACGGTGACGTGATTCAGCCAGAGAATGATCTGATCGCCATTGGTTCCGGTGGTTCATATGCACAGGCTGCGGCTAGGGCAATGCTGGAAACAACCGACCTCGGTGCCAGGGAAATCACAGAACGCGCCCTGACCATTGCTGGCGATATCTGCATTTACACTAACCATAATCATAACTTCGAAGAACTACCTTCAAAAGCGTAAGGATAGATAGTATGTCTGAAATGACTCCACGCGAAATTGTCAGCGAACTTAACAATCATATCATTGGTCAAGATAAAGCGAAACGTGCTGTTGCTATTGCCCTGCGTAACCGCTGGCGCCGTATGCAGTTAGATGAAAACCTGCGTCATGAAGTCACTCCGAAAAATATTTTGATGATTGGACCAACTGGTGTCGGTAAAACCGAAATCGCCCGTCGTCTGGCAAAGCTGGCTAATGCCCCTTTCATCAAGGTCGAAGCAACTAAATTTACTGAAGTCGGTTATGTCGGTAAAGAAGTCGATTCCATTATCCGTGATCTGACTGATGCCGCAGTGAAAATGGTACGCCTGCAATCTATTGAGAAAAACCGCTATCGTGCCGAAGAACTCGCGGAAGAACGCATTCTGGATGTTCTGCTGCCACCAGCAAAAAATAACTGGGGACAAACTGAATCTCAATCTGAGCCGTCTTCGACTCGTCAGACATTTCGCAAAAAACTGCGTGAAGGCAAGTTAGACGACAAAGAAATCGAAATCGAAGTTTCAGCCGCTCCGGTTGGCGTTGAAATCATGGCCCCCCCGGGCATGGAAGAGATGACTAACCAGTTGCAGTCCATGTTCCAGAATATGGCAGGCCAGCGTCAAAAAAGCCGCAAGATGAAAATCAAAGACGCATTCAAGCTGCTGGTTGAAGAAGAAGCCGCAAAACTGGTTAATCCTGAAGAATTGAAACAACAGGCCATTGATTCAGTTGAACAGCACGGTATCGTCTTTATTGATGAGATCGATAAAATCTGTAAACGTGGTCAAACTTCCGGCCCAGATGTTTCCCGTGAAGGCGTCCAGCGTGATCTCCTGCCATTGGTAGAAGGCTGCACAGTTTCCACTAAACATGGCATGGTCAAAACCGATCATATTCTGTTTATCGCATCCGGTGCGTTCCAGGTTTCCAGCCCTTCTGATCTGATCCCAGAACTTCAGGGACGTTTACCAATCCGCGTCGAGCTGCAAGCACTCACAACTGAAGATTTCGAACGTATTCTAACTGAGCCTAACGCGTCCCTGACTGAACAGTACAAAGCGCTGATGGCAACCGAAGGCATGAATATCGACTTCACTGCTGATGGTATCCGTAAAATTGCAGAAGCAGCATGGCAAGTGAACGAAACCACCGAAAACATTGGTGCCCGTCGTCTGCATACCGTGCTTGAACGCATGATGGAAGATATCTCTTTTGATGCCAGTGAACGCCATGGCCAATCAGTTGAAATCAATGCTGACTACGTTAAAGATCACTTGGATGAGCTGGTTGCCAATGAAGATTTGAGCCGGTTTATTTTGTAATCGGTAATAATCCTAATTCGCCAAACTTATTCACGTAAACGTGACTGAGTGCGAACATAGCGCAAAGAAATAGTAAATGGGAGGCTAAAAGCCTCCCATTACTCTATTTTCGATGGTATAAAATTTGTCATACACCAACCAAATAGTGATAAACAGTGACTATATGAGTTCAACAACGTCTACCAGTCAGATACAGGCATGGTTAGAGAGCTTACGCCCCAAAACGCTCCCACTGGCTGTAGCTGCTGTCATAACAGGCTCAGCCCTTGCTTCATGGACGGGACATTTTAAATGGCCGGTGGCGTTGCTCGCTTTATTAACCGCTGCAATGCTGCAAATTCTTTCCAACCTCGCCAATGATTATGGGGATGTCACCAAAGGCAGTGATACAGACAAACGTATTGGCCCGATGCGCGGGATGCAAAAAGGCCTTATCACAGCAAAACAGATGAAAAATGCATTGAAGCTCACTGTGCTGCTCTCCTGTCTTTCTGGCATAGCACTAATCATCGTCGCCGGTAATAGCCCAAGCGATATTATTGGTTTCTTGTTACTGGGATTACTGGCGATTGCGGCAGCCATCACTTATACGGTGGGAACCAGACCTTATGGCTATATGGGGCTGGGCGATATTTCTGTCCTGATCTTCTTTGGCTGGCTGAGTGTCATTGGTACTTATTATCTACAGGCGAACTCTTTTTCCCCGAGCACAATCCTGCCTGCAACTGCCTGTGGTTTGCTCTCCGTGGCAGTACTGAATATTAATAACTTACGTGATATCGAAACTGACCACCAAAACGGAAAAAATACATTGGCTGTGAGATTGGGGGGGAAAAAGGCCCGTTATTACCACGCAACCCTGTTAATAAGCGCTGTTATCTGCCTTATTTCCTTTACTCTGCTGTACTCACATAGTTGGGTCAACTGGCTGTTTTTACTCACTTTTCCTTTGTTATTTAAACATATATTACAAGTACTGCGCGATCCAACACCAGAAGGCATGCGTCCTAAGTTAGTACAAATGGTCAAAGTGGCATTATTGACCAATGTGCTGTTTTCCATTGGATTAGTGCTTAATTAAGCGAGTAAGTATCAATTTTATAACTAAGCTTTAAGATTGATGATTTTGCCAACGTTGACTTTAAAAGGATATACTGTCCGCTCCTTGCATAAACCAGACGTAAATCCCATGAAATATGATACTTCCGAACTTTGTGATATCTATCAAGAAGACATAAATGTGGTAGAACCACTCTTTTCCAACTTTGGTGGGCGTACTTCATTCGGTGGTCAGATAATCACGGTGAAATGCTTTGAAGACAATGGCCTGCTGTATGATTTACTAGAAGAAAATGGGCATGGCCGCATTTTGCTCGTTGATGGTGGTGGATCAGTACGCAAGGCACTAGTTGATGCAGAACTCGCCCAACTAGCCGCCAATAATGAGTGGGAAGGCATTGTCGTCTACGGCGCAGTTCGTCAGGTCGATTATCTTTCTGAGCTTGATATTGGCATTCAAGCAATGGCTGCCATTCCTGCCGGTTCCAATAGCGAAGGGGTAGGAGAAAGTGATGTCAGGGTGAATTTCGGTGGTGTGACTTTCTTCTCTGGCGATTATCTCTATGCAGACAATACAGGTATCGTCTTATCAGATGTTCCGCTAGAGATTGACGAAGACAGCGATGATAATGAAGTGTAGTCACTGAATGAATTAGTAACATTTTCACCTATCACCACGATGATATACCTACTGTTTTTATTGGGTATAAAATCAGTAGGTATAAAAAAGGGCGTAATAATCGCCCTTTTTTCAGCTAAGCGGTGAATACCTTACTGTACATCTTCCATTTTACCCAGCAGGGTACGTAAGCGCTCTTGCCATGCTGATTGTTCTTGTTTGAGCTGCTCATTTTCACGTACCAGTACCTCACGGCTGTCTGTCGAATTTTGGACATCCTGAGATAACACCGCATTCCTTTCTTTTAATTCTTCAATTTCCATTTGCAGCAAAGTGATGGTATCGATCGCTTGCTGAACTTTGGATTCTAGTTTTTCAAAAACTTCAAATGACATTCTCTGGCCCTCTTGTAAGCAATTCCTTGATTGTATTTAGCCTATTAACGCCTGTCTAGTTTCATCCATTCAAAGTGCGGTATAACGAGAAATATCGCGACTAAACCAAAATGTATATGAGATCACATTTCTAAGTGAAATAAAACTGCAAACAAATGCGAATTCGCTCATTTTGTTGACGCAACACGCAGATTTCAATTTCGCTATTTCTCGTTTACGCGCATTAACGATAAATTCACAGGAATCTTTCTCACAATACAATAAGAAAGGACTAATAATTAATCTTTCTCTGTACTTCTTTTATAGGATATAGAAATGAGCCAGACCACAACACCAACATTATCAGGTCAATGCATTTCAGAGTTTCTGGGTACTGCGTTGCTCGTTTTCTTTGGATTAGGCTGCGTTGCTGCTGCACGGCTTGCAGGGGCACAATTAGGCTTATGGGAAATCAGTATCATATGGGGCTTTGGTGTCGCTTTGGCAGTTTATCTGACTGCCGGTATTTCAGGCGCACATCTTAATCCCGCTGTCACCATCGCTTTATGTCTATTTGCCAACTTTGACAGAAAAAAAGTGCTGCCTTACATCCTTGCCCAAATGCTCGGTGGCTTTGCCTCAGCCGCCATCGTCTACATGATGTATTACAACCTTTTCCTGGATTATGAGCAAGTGCACAGTATCGTTCGCGGTTCACGAGAAAGCCTCTTTACAGCAGGCGTTTTCTCTACGTACCCCGCGACCCAGATCTCTGTGTTACATGCATTTATCGTCGAAATCATCATCGCAGCCATCCTGCTATGTCTGATTCTGGCGTTGACAGATGATGGCAATGGCATTCCTAAAGGACCATTGGCACCTCTGTTGATCGGTATTTTGATTGCGGTTATCGGTGGATCCTTTGGTCCGCTGACCGGATTTGCCCTGAATCCAGCCCGTGACTTTGGCCCTAAATTAGTTGCTTATTTAGCAGGCTGGGGAGACATTGCCCTGACTGGTGGCCGGGATATTCCCTATTGCCTTGTTCCATTGATAGCTCCTATCGTTGGTGCAATCTTAGGTGCTTTTGGTTACCGCAAACTCATTACTCGCCATTTACCGCGCGAGGTTTAAATTTGCCATACTCAATCAATGGCAAAATACCAAAACAATAAAAATGAATGCATAAATAAAACCAGGTTATAGTTATGACAACAGAAAATAACACCGAAAAAAAATATATCGTTGCTCTGGATCAAGGGACAACCAGTTCACGGGCCGTCGTGCTTGATCACGATGCCAATATTGTCTGTATCTCACAACGAGAGTTTCCACAAATCTATCCGAAACCCGGTTGGGTGGAACATGATCCAATGGAAATCTGGGCAAGCCAAAGCTCTACATTGGTTGAAGTGCTGGCAAAAGCAGATATCAGTTCTGATCAAATTGCCAGCATTGGTATTACTAACCAACGGGAAACAACCATTATTTGGGAAAAGGAGACCGGTAAACCTGTTTATAACGCAATTGTATGGCAATGTCGTCGAACAGCCGATATCTGTACCAAACTGAAACAAAAAGAGGGATTGGAAGAGTATATTCGCCAAAATACCGGCCTGGTCGTTGATCCCTATTTTTCTGGTACAAAGATCAAATGGATTTTGGACAATGTTGAAGGTGCCCGCCAACGTGCTGAAAACGGTGAGCTATTGTTCGGTACAGTTGATACATGGTTAGTCTGGAAAATGACTCAGGGACGTGTACATGTGACCGATTACACCAACGCCTCCCGTACCATGCTGTTCAATATTCATAATCTGGACTGGGATCAGAAAATCCTTGATGAGCTGGGCATACCTCGCGTTATCCTGCCAAAAGTCGCCGCTTCCTCAGAGATTTATGGCCAAACCAATATTGGCGGTAAAGGGGGTACGCGCATTCCTATCGCGGGTATTGCAGGTGACCAGCAAGCCGCCCTGTACGGACAGCTGTGTGTTCATCCGGGCATGGCAAAAAATACCTACGGTACAGGATGCTTCCTGCTGATGAATACCGGTAAAGATGCCGTTCGTTCCAGCCACGGATTACTAACCACGATTGCCTGTGGCCCACGTGGTGAAGTCAACTATGCACTGGAAGGTGCAGTATTCGTTGGTGGTGCTTCCATTCAGTGGCTACGTGATGAATTAAAAATCATCTCTGATGCCACAGATTCCGAATACTTCGCAAGCAAAGTAAAAGACAGCAATGGTGTTTATGTCGTACCTGCATTTACTGGTCTTGGTGCCCCATATTGGGATCCTTACGCCCGTGGTGCTATTTTCGGCCTGACTCGTGGTGCTAATAGTAATCATATTATTCGTGCCACACTCGAATCCATCGCATACCAAACCCGAGATGTGCTGGATGCAATGCAAGCGGATGCAGGTACACGCCTACAAGCTCTGCGTGTAGATGGTGGTGCAGTTTCCAATAATTTCCTGATGCAGTTCCAGTCCGATATTTTGGGCACCCGCGTGGAGCGTCCTGAAGTACGCGAAAGTACAGCGTTGGGAGCCGCGTTCTTGGCAGGTCTGGCCGTCGGTTTCTGGCAGGATCTGGATGAAGTGAAGAGTAAAGCGACTATAGAAAAAGAATTCCGTCCAGGTATAGAAACAACTGAACGCAATCATAAATACAATGGTTGGAAAAAAGCCGTTGCCCGCGCTCAAGAGTGGGAAGATCGCGCCTAAAAAACTTAATTATCTCAAAATGATAACTTTCGGGTTAACAGAAGCTCTGGCATGGCAGTACTACAATGCCAAAGCTTCTTTATATCTGCGATTTTTCCCGGAGATACCCTTTTTACCTGATGTAGCGCTTGATCCTACTTTCACGACAGCGTATGTTCCTGATGCTGCATCCGCTGAGAAATGGGCAACCAAAAAAATAGAATCAGCAGTGCCATGGAAAACATCAACATACCAACACTGAATTGGCTATTTTGCGGTAACATTGCCGACAACCATGTTGCCACACCTGAACCTATATTCTGAAACCCTCCCACTAGAGCACCCGCTGCGCCAGCCAGATAAGGAAATGGCTCCATCGCCCCTGTTGTTGCCAATGGAAACAACATGCCTGCACCAAAAAAGAATATTGCGGCAGGTACCAACAGAGTCCAGATATTCATAATCCCGAACCAACCAGGCAACCAGGCAACCACATTAATATTCCCGCCAACAAGCAACAAATAACAGAGTGCCACATAAGCCGATAAAATGTTTTACCTTCACGCCCTGCATACCATGCACCAAAAAAAGCCGCAGGAATCGGCAAAATGAACAGGATGCTGATTGTTAAACTATCCAGCCCCAAGACAGCACCCATCAACACTCCACTGCTCGCTTCAAAAACAGCCACTCCGGCCAAACCGCCTACCAGCATAACCAAATAAGCTACAAAATTGCCATGAGAGAGCAATTGATGGAAAGACACCAACATCGTGCTAGGTTCAGTCTGAGTGGGACGAGTTTCCGATAAGCGCCTGAATAGAAAAAAAGTGACTATTGTCCCCAATATCAATAGAAATAAATAACAGGAACGCCAGCCAAATTGGTGAGCAATCAGACCACCAATCATAGGGGCTAACAGAGGACTGACCAACACCGCCATATTCAGCAAACTATTGGCATAACGCAACGTCGTACCAGTATACAAATCACGAGGCATGGTACGCACCATCACACCTGCAACCCCTGTACCCAATCCCTGACAGGCACTGGCAATTACCAGTACCAAGAGATTTGGGGCAAGCAGTGCACATGTCGTCGCAACCAAAAAAATAGACATTCCCGCTAAAATAACTGGTCGGCGACCCACTTTATCGGATAGTGGTCCATAAAAAAGCTGCGAAAGCCCATAAGAAAACAGATATGCAGCCATGACCCGCTGAACTTCGCCCGCAGGTTGACTTAACTCACTCGCCATATCTGCAATGACCGGCACATAGATTGTTTGTGTCATTTGCCCTACGGCAGCTAAGGCAATCAACATCAACAGTAAATTAAAATGTTCTATCTTTCTCATCGCATTTACATACAAGAGGTTATCATGACGTACTAACTTCATTAGAAATGATGGAATAAGCAAATCTATATTCTTTCTTCGTGGTATACAATTTTAACTGAATAAAAAATAACAGTTGAATTACCCAGCCATGTCAATAAAAGTGTACATATCAACCCAATAAATTGGCAGAAAACCAGTTAATCGAACTGTAACACATAATCGATAATGCTATTTCAGGCAATCACGTAGAATCAATGCAAAAAAATCACCAGTTCACACAGTATCAATCCGCATCATATTTATTCTCACCCATTGTGTAGAGAGGTTAATCGTAATGGCAAATTGGGTTACAGGAAAAGTTACCGACATAACCAATTGGACAGATTCACTCTTCAGTCTCAAGATTCATGCACCGATTGAAAAATTTACCGCCGGACAATTTGCGAAACTTGCATTAGAAATTGAAGGAGAGCGGATTCAGCGTGCATACTCTTACGTCAATTCGCCCAATGATAACAATTTGGAATTTTATTTAGTTACTGTTCCCGAAGGAAAACTTAGCCCCCGATTGGCGACATTAAAAACCGGTGATGAACTGCTGGTCACGGAACAAGCCGCTGGCTTTTTCGTTCTTGATGAAATTCCTGATTGCCAGACACTTTGGATGCTTTCAACCGGCACCGCCATTGGGCCTTATCTTTCCATCCTCCAACAAGAAAATGGTCTGGAGCGATTTAAAAATATCGTATTGGTTCATGCTGTCAGATGGGGAAAAGATCTGAGTTATTTACCGATGATGCAAGAATTAGAAGCAACATTTCAGGGCAAATTAAGAATACAGACCATCGTCAGTCGAGAAAACCGACCGGATTCACTGATGGGTAGAATTCCAGCATTAATTGAGAATAACGAACTAGAAACGGCAGTTGGATTGCCAATGCAAGCAGAAAACAGCCATGTCATGCTGTGCGGGAATCCCCAAATGGTCAGGGATACCCAACAATTATTGAAGGAACAGCGTAATATGACAAAACATTTGCGCCGTAGACCGGGGCATATCACTAGCGAGCAATACTGGTAATCACCATATTGATAACTAAAGCACCCGAAATTAACTGATCAGTTTTTTTGAGTCGGCTCATTGGCAGAAATATGATCAACTGTTTCTGCCATCTCACCGAAACGATTAGCGCCCTCAGTTCCGCGGAAGACACCACAATCAAGCATTATCATAACGAAAATCAGCGTTGGAACAAAACGACCAATTCCCCATTGCCATATCGGTGCCATTGCGCTCCAATCAAGAGACAACAATATCCAAGCCAGTGCGAACAACAATATCCAACCGCCGTGTTTATCCCTGTCATGCAAGCGCTTCGAGAAAATCGCCGCAGTCGGATACAACAGCAAGACAACACTAATCGTCGCATAATTCATGGAAAGCACATGCATTCCATGCAGTGTCAGAAGTATAAAAATTAAAGCGAAACAGATACCGATACCAATCCAAAACTCCCGTCGCCCAATTCGACCTTTGAATGAGAATCCCCATTGTTGTAATGTCATGTATTCTTTTCCAATTGTGGATGCTGTTTTTCCAGTATTTAACTCAGTGAGTAACAAAATGAAAACAGGCATGAATAAACTTCTGGTGGCAATATTAATCGCTTTTGGTATCGGTTTACCATTATCAGCCGTTGCGGGCGAGCTTTCTATCACACCAGAAACAAACTCATCGTTGATGTATCTACTACCTGGCTCTCCGACTTTCGAAGATACCATCCCTGTTTTCCGCGAAAAATATAACAAGAAAAACCCTAAAATCCACCTGTACGAATATAAAGTCATTGCAAGCAAGGATATTTCCCAGCCTTTTATCCGTGCTGCCAGCAGAATCAATGACAAAATATATTCTTCGGCAATACTGGAACGAGGTAGCGAAAAGATCAAAAGCCTGCAAATTACGCTACTATCATCACCAAATGAACCCAAAAATGAGCAAAACTTTATACTGGCAAAACAGTATATGACCGCTCTTATCAACGAGTTTGAACCGACATTCTCCCCTGACCAGGCTAAAGGCCAATTGGAAAAACTTTTGCAAGCTGCGGAGAAACATCCAGCCTTCAGTCAGAAAATGGGAGCTATACGCTATGTCATCGTAAACAGCAGCGAAAATATAATGACCTTCGCAATTGAACCGATTAAGCTATCGCTATCTGACGCTTCCTCAAATGAAAATTAGTGACACAGAGCAGAGCTATTCGCGTTGATGATCTTTATACTGTTCATCCATTTCGCAATTTGATTATTTTCTGGTTGGAGGGAAAAATATGCGACATCCATTAGTTATGGGTAACTGGAAATTAAATGGCAGTACCCACATGGTTAACGACCTGATTGCAGGTCTGCGTAAAGAACTGAGCAACGTTGACGGCTGTGGCGTCGCTATTGCACCACCAACAGTTTATGTTTCCCTGGCAAAGAATGCGCTGGCAGGCAGCCGCATCGTCCTCGGTGCACAAGATGTTGATGTTAACCTTTCTGGCGCATTCACTGGCGAAACTTCCGCAGAAATGCTGAAAGACGTTGGTGCGCAATATATCATTATCGGTCACTCTGAGCGCCGTACTTATCACAAAGAAAGCGATGAGTTCATTGCAAAAAAATTCGCTATCCTTAAAGAACAAGGCCTGATCCCAGTTCTGTGCATAGGCGAAACTGAACAGGAAAATGAAGACGGTCTGACCGAAGCCGTTTGTGCGCGTCAAATTGATGCTGTCCTGAATACTCTGGGCGCAGAAGCATTCAAAGATACCGTTATTGCCTACGAACCGGTCTGGGCAATCGGCACTGGCAAATCTGCGACTCCTGCTCAGGCACAGACTGTTCATAAATTCATTCGTGACCACATCGCGAAGCAAGATACAGCTATCGCTGAACAAGTCATCATTCAATACGGTGGCTCTGTCAACGCCAGCAATGCCGCAGAATTGTTCACTCAGCCGGATATCGACGGCGCGCTGGTCGGTGGCGCATCATTGAAAGCGGATGCTTTCGCCGTAATCGTGAAAGCCGCAGCAGAAGCGAAAAAAGCCTTTTAGCAGTATACGTTCGAGTATAGGTGGGGTTTTACGAGACCTTTGTAAGTACAAAGGCGTTGAAATAATCGAAGAGCATCTACACTCTAATCATGCGCTATTGTGATTCGCCCTGCAATGCTCTGATAGTAAAAAAAGCCAGATATAACAATGTATATCTGGCTTTATAACATTCTCTGAAATGCTAAGGAACTGGATCTATTCATTGAGTATGGGGAGTAAAGCCTTGTCGTTGCTGGGTTGGTGATATTCAATATTTTCTAGGGGTACACCCTTGGGTACACGCTAAATTGAGATGTTCCTTGCATCCTCAAAAAAACGTGCTGTTATCATGGATTACCGCTCGGGTTAGTATAGTCCACCAATTCGCGCAGGTGCTGCGCCAACTGGTCAACGGTTTTCTCGCCCGTAGCGGCATCTACTGTTAAGTTTTCCAATGTATTGTCGTTATCACGGATCTTGATACCGTTACGATAGAGAAAAGTCATGGTAACGAAAAACGCGGTGCGCTTATTACCATCATTGAAAATATGACCACGTGCGATAGCAGCCCAATAGGTCGCTGCAAGTTCAAAAATATCTGTTATGCCTTCATAGTGTGTACGGTTTTGTACCCGATAGATGAGCGCTTCAGCTCTGCCAGAATCGGGCATTCCGGCAACGCCGGGAAGCCGTTGTAATATTCGGTCATGAAAAGCGATAACTTCCTGTGCGCTGACCCATATCATCGATTTGTCAGTGCCTCTATCGTATGCCCATGACGTTGCATAATCGAATTGAACTCTGCATCCAGCTTAGCGTTTTGCCAATTATCGAATTCAGCTCTACTGATAACAACCGCTGAACTACCGTCTCGACGAGTGATTTCAACAGGTTCACCGTGAGCCGCTGTGTCCAACACTTCCGCGATGTTGGCACGGGCTTGAGTTGAGGTGTATGTACGCATAATATTCCTCCAAATCTGTACATATTAATTGTACATTTCTTGGGTGATTATTCAACAACGCAGATCCCGGCACGGCTCACCTTTAACGGTGACTTTTTTACATCTTCATATAACGCAACCAATCGCATGCTAAGCTACGCCGATAAAATTTTGCGGTCTAGATGGATTCATTTGGATCACGTCACCACATCACGCCTACGCCACGTAATTCCCACGAAATAAACGTAAACCCCACGTAAAACGGACTACACCGCACCCGCCTGCACATTTTGGATCAAAAAGTTTTTTCAGTTTTAAAATTCTACAAACCAAATCGCCAGACCGTGCCAGTACTGGCTGTGTGAGAAAAATCTCAAACTGAAATGAGTGAAAAGAATTTCAGTAAATTCCAGTTTCTTATTCAGTTGCATTCTGGTGATACGATTCTATTTATTTGAAATTAAATGATTTTTCTATTTTACGTGAGATTTTTACTTGGGAGGAAACCCAACATAAAAACTGAAAAGCCAGTCTTTATGCGGGGTAGGAGGAAGTGTGAACTGAAATTGTGTGAAAAATTTATTGTCACTGTTCACGTTCTGCGTCTGACAATTCTAGCCAGAAAATGTTGATGCTAATTCTTAGATTACTACAACTTCAATACATGATTACGTGGATTTTGTACCAACTTACTAGGACGTATCGAATGTGAAAAACTTAGGGTTAAAACGTATGTATGGCCACATTCAATATCATTACAGCAACAATAAAGTTCTGGTATGTTATTCAATCCTTCCGTTTTGATTTTTTTGATTGTTGCTTGCTCGTTGCATTCTGTGCAATAAACTTTTAGTACTTTCATTGTCGATAATCCTCACATCAATTGCCTGCCAGAATAAAGCCAGTTAAATATCTACCTTTCCATTTTCAGTGGTAACACTGGTAACACTGGTAACAACGTTGATTTAAAAGATATTAATGTGTTACCACTCCAAAAAACGAACTGGTAACAAGTGGCAACAGCCTATTTTTGTTACCAGTTGTTGCCACTCCCAAAAATTGACTGGTAACAGTGGTAAGCCTTGGTATAACTGGTTGTTACCAGTGTTACCACTGTTACACATTAAATATAAGACAGTCAGTTTTATCCTGATTATTCGGCAGAACCTAAGACGTCACTATTAAATAAGTAAACCCGTTTAAGCCCTATTTCTGGTAGGCGTATACTCGTTTGTATCCTGCCGTCCTTGCCTGCTTCTAACCAACCCTTTTCAACACACAAACGGGCTACTTTGCGCGAATCAAAGCCCTTGCATATCTCTTTCCATGCGGAGGATAAAACATAAAATTGAACAGTTGGATCTTGATTTGCAGTGCCTTTTTCAACGCGACGAAAGCCCATCATATTGAGAGGACGACTATTCTCATCGTACCAATCCGCAAAGCGGCTGAATTGGTTACGTGAAATAAAATCGGTCACTTGCTCCAATGCCGTAATATCTTCCTGATTCGCGGTGTGTCCCCGCTCTTTCATCCATGCCGCTAAACATTTTTCAGCCGCTGCATACGCTTCCCCTTGTTGCCAGCCTGTAATTCCTGCCCTTGTTGCGATTTCCCCCGCCATAGCAACAAGGGCAAAACGGGTAATTGCGCGACCAACCTGATTACCTGCATTCTCTGGCATCATGTTTGCGGTATATTCTTTCATTAAGGCTTTAGCCGTTCCTGAAATAGATGTCAGATCATGAGTGAGGTATTTCAGCCAATCACGGAACGGTGAGCCATGATATTTAGTCACAGCCTGTTCAAGGTACTCAGCCAGTGATTTACCGCTGGTAAACTGGTGCAATTCTTCAAACACACCGTGTTTACCTGAATCACTCGGAATTTGGATCATACGGACTTCCACACCAGCATAAGTGCGTTCACCTGCATTTGCCGCATGTTCAACTAAAGAGAGTTCCCCTGTTGATAAGAAAAGTAAATTCCATCGGTTGGTTTCTCTGACACTTCCATCTGTTTTCGCTCTGGCCTTACCCTGACCATTTGCCAGCATATAGGCAATATTACCCGCCTCGCGCCCGTCAACTTCTCTGATTTCGTCCAGCATCAACGTTGCATCATTGCGGCGGCAGGCTGTACCTTCAAGCGCATTGCCGGTGGCTCGCCATGTATACCAGTAATCTGTGCCACCACAGACAGACGCAGCCACTTTCATTGTGGTTGTCTTACCATCAGTGGATTCACCTTTTAAATGATAGCCGCCGCCACCTACACCAACTAATTTCAGTAATGATGAGGCAAAGGCTAAACTTACGGAAAAGGCGAGTCTTGCATTTCCTACGCAATATTTGCCTATGTGTTCTCTCCATTCTTCACTTGAGCCTGATACTCTAAAGTCTTTCCCTTGAACACTGGAAGTTTGAAGAATAACGGAGTCCGCACCTGTGCCGACAACTTCATCTTGCAAAACATACACATTGCCGTGCCATCCGGTTTTATTGACACAAGTAACCTTTCTCTCTGGACGGCATAGCGAAATGTATTCCATCAAGTGCGCTCGTGCCTGCCCTGAAATATTGATATAGGATAGCCCGTTGACCAAAAGCACCCGGCGTAATTCCTCACCGCTTCCGCTTAGCATTTCCATCGGCATAGCCCACTTACGGCAATTACCGTAAGTATCCTTCCATTCTAATAAACGCCCGTAATTACTACTGTCAGCATCACAGGTAATTGCAGTCACTTTTATTGGGCTACTAATTTTGATGTTCCTGACTTCGGTATCACCATCCGATTTATTGACGAGCTTGCCATACCATAAATATTCTTGAGTCAACCGGAAGCCTTGCGGTAAATAGGTTTTATCTTTTCCGCAGTAGGTCATTTCCTCAAAGAATGCCTCTTTTACCTTGTCTGCATTGTTTTCTTGTCGGTAATCATCCCAATCAGCTTTATAGTGAGTCGGTGGCAATGTGACCCAGCCATCTATTGCCTTAGCCGCTTTTTCTGCCCATAACTTGCCTGTATTTTCTTTGCCATCAATCAAATCGTTATCACCGGCAATAATAATTTTTGCCTGTGGCCACCGTTCTCTCAACTGCTGCGCGACTTTGACTAGGTTAGTGGCAGCCACAGCCGCCACGATGAAAGCATCAATCACTTTTGACAAGCTTAACCCTGTAGCAAAACCCTCTGTAATAACAACCTGTTCAATGTTTTTATCCGCTTTATCAGCGACAACAATAAATGAGCCTGAAAGCGCAGAACCGGATAACAAGCTCTTTTCCCCTTTCGGGCTGATTAATTGCCCGCCTTTAATTGAAAGTTGGTTATCAACTAATGGCAATAAAAGTGAGCCAGTTGGAAAAATCATCTCGCCTTGCGTATATTGTTGCTGTGTAATTAAATAATTATGATGGGTTAAGCCTTTATTTGAGAGATATTGGCTTTCCCCTGAAAAACATAAGGTTTTCAGTTTTTCAAATAACTCGATACCTTTTTGCCCGCCAACCTTTTTTACTCTGGTTGGCGTTATTTTTTTAAATTCCGGTAAAAGGAGTATTTTATTGATTTCAGAACAGGCCGTTTTGGTATCTTGACCCGTCACTAATTTAAGTAAATCGAGTCCGTCACCACTGCCACAATGATTACAAAACCATGTGCCTTTCCCGTTTTTATCATCAAACCGAAAGCGATCTTTGCCGCCGCATTTCGGGCAAGCCCCATGCTTGTTATTTTCGGGTACAGCTACCCCTAAATTGCTTAAGATATAATACCAACGCCCGTTGGCAGCCTTAACGATATCCGTCACGGAAGGTATGCTTGTCGGTATTGCTGAAGCGCCTGGATAGTTTTGATTATTCATTATTTAATATTCCTGTTCATTAGGCTGCTTTCATCAATAATGAGTTCAACTTGTTCTGATAAACACTCCATGACGACTGCCATACCTTCGCTTGAAATAGGCCTCCCCTCGCTGTTATTTAATAATTCGGCGAGGAATGCAGTCATCTGCGCCACTCTTAATAGCTGCTTTTCGCCTGTAGCAGAAATGACGGCATTTTTATGGATTGTATTTTTCATGATCAACCCTCTCTCTTTGGTTGCACAGGTAAACGACCTGCAAACAAGAGAACAAAATCATGAACAAGCAGTATTCTTGCATTGTGTTCATCTGCCGCTGTAGCCTCTATACGGCATGGTTTAGCGGTAATATCAGAACGTTTTACGCACAGGAATAGAAATTTAAATTGAGTTTGGGTAGGGACTGCCATCATAAAGATGATCTCCTTTACTTTATCAAAGGGATCACCACCAGAGTTCTCACGCTCAAGATAGGGTGGTGACGTTGCCAGAGGTGAGAAACTGGTAGTAAAGGACACCAGCCACCCTTTCGGGTGCTCCGACAACGCCACCATTGAATTCAGATAGGCGTAAGCCGCCATTAGATAGGCATTATTTACGACACAAAAAAAGACGCATGTGGCGTCTACTGTCGCCTTTACTATTCTCAGGTTCTCACGCCCGACGTTAGATTTTGCTAACGTATTTTCAATATAGCCCAACCGTTCAGACGGATGCAACCTTTTTATTTTCATGATTAAAATCGACTTAAACTGCGAAGTTGATAGGGGTAGGAAAATAGCCCAGCCTAAACCGGGCAAAAGCGTTAACCTGCGGAGATTGCGGTAAACCAACGATTTTTCGTATTCTTGAGTCCATCCGAAAAGTTAAATACTGCCGGTGAACTAATCGAAAACTTACTTTTCTTTCGGGAAAAGTGAGAACGGTTAATACTGAATCTTAATCTGTCGGTTCCGACACTAGCAGGGCTGTCTGTAACGGCAAGCCCTCCCAAATAAAAAATACCCTGCCCTTGGAAATCTTCTTCAACCTCGATAGAGCAAAATAATTTTTGTCCCTGTCTGTTATATTCCATAAGCTTGAGATTCGGTCTTAATCGCAGGTAGAGCCGTGCTTTTCCATCAATGACATCGGTTCGGGCTGAGAGTACTTCCCCTAAATTATCAAGATTGCGGTTATGCTCCTCCCAGATCAACGCAGTGTAATAATGGGGATCGTAGGTTTCTGCTATTTCAGACAGCCATTGTGCTTCGATAACACGTTTATCAATGGTTTGTCCCTCTGTTGCAACACAAATCCAAGTCGTCATTAAATGTGATTCACTCATAGGGAAAATACCCCTTCGTCAATGTGGATCGCATTTTCATCAACTGCCGCATAAAGGTTGCCATCCCCTAAGCCGTAACCCTCGTTACGCAAATAACTGTGCTCATACACCTGTCTTTCATCGACAAATTCCGCGCGGAAACGCCGGGTATTTTTTTGCGTATAGATATGCAAATTATCCAACGTCGTCACAACCAATCGACGACCCGGCATAAACGGCGGAATGAGTGCAAAGCGCCCCGCAATGGTACTGAGTGCCATTTGGCTGGCTTGAATATCTGCCGCTTTATCCGAAGCACTAAATAATTTTTCTCGATAGAGTGCCGCCAGTTCTGAACCGACCAAGACCACCAAGCGAGGATCTTCGCGGAACTCTTCGGGGATTTTCTTGATGATAAGGTAATTTGCGATAGCATCTAAATTAGGGAAATCCCCATTTTTGCCTAGATAGTGTCGTCATAAGTAATTTTATGTGATAATAAGATTTGTATTCCATAAATAGAGCGATTTAACCATGAGCGCACCAGCATACCGCCGTCACGATATCTCCGATCATGTTTGGAATTTACTTGAGCCCTACTTACCCGGTCGAAAGGGAGCTTGGGGACGTGTTGCTGACGATAACCGGTTATTTA